>NZ_JBZVFJ010000107.1:0-13440 GCF_058402725.1 Fundidesulfovibrio sp.
AAATGCGCCGCCGGGAGGAGCAGACACGCGCCTCAGCGTATTACGCAGGGGTCTCAACCTTATGATTTGTTTCTCGTTGGCAAGTTCTGCACGGTGAAATGATAACAGAGCCAGGAACTTTGTTGTTCGTTGTGTAAGATATTGTCATTTGTTGCTCGTATCGTGTGGCGTTTCTCGTGTCAACATTGCCCGCCGATAATTCGTTTAAGTGATATCTATCCTCGCTTTGGCACCGCCTCGTCCAGCAGCCCCGCCGCGTCGGCCCGGCAGCGGGCGCAGTGGCGCATCTGGGGCAGGTGGCGCGCGCAGCGCTCCCGCAGGGCCGCGAGCACGCCGGGGCAGGGTGCGGGCGCGCCGCCCAGGCGCGTGCCCGCCACGGGGAGGAGCCCGATGAGGTTCATGCGGTCCGCGCCGAGCCGCGCGGCCTCCCGGGCCACGTCCTCCACGTGGGCGTCGTTCACGCCGGGCACGAGCACCGTGTTCACCTTCACCACCAGGCCGCGCGCCCTGCACGCCGCGATGCCCTCGCGCTGGCGCTCCAGAAGGAGCGACGCGCCCTCCTGGCCGTTCAGTTCCCGTCCCTGCCAGCGCACGGCGTCGTAGAGGCGCGCGCCCACCTCGGGGCGCACGGCGTTCACGGTCACGGTCACGTGGCTCACGCCCGCGCGGGCCAGGGCCTCCACGTGCTCCGGCAGGCCCAGGCCGTTGGTGGAGAGGCAGCCGATCAGGCCGGGGAAGCGCGCGCGGATCCGGGCGAAGGTCTCCACGGTGGCCTCCGGCGTGGCCATGGGGTCGCCGGGGCCGGCCACGCCCGCCACGCGGATGCGCGGTTCGAGGGCCAGGGCCCGGGCCAGGGCCGTCTCGGCTTCTCCGGGCGAGAGCAGGCGCGAGGCCACGCCGGGACGGCACTCGTTGGGACAGTCGGAGCGCCGGTCGCAATAGCCGCAGGCGATGTTGCAGGCCGGGGCCACGGGCAGGTGCACGCGCCCGGATGTGGAGCGGGCCGCGTCGTCGAAGCAGGGATGCCCGGTCGCGGCGGCGGCCGCCGGGACGTGCGCCGCAGGCCCCTTCAGCTGCTGACTCTCCGGGGCCGAACCTGCCCGGTCCGGTCCCGGGGGCAGGCCCGACGATCCCGGCGTGCGCGCGAGGCGGGCGCAGGTTCCCGCCGAGCCGTTGGGCGCGCGTTCCACGCTCAGGGCTTCCTGCCCAGGCGGATGGCGTCCTTGGGGCAGGCGTCCAGGCAGTCGGCGCAGTTGGTGCAGTTGGTCTCGGCGGGGCGCGCGCCCACTTCGCACACCTTGCGGCAGGCGTCGCAGCCGTTGCAGTCCGGGGTCATGAACACCTTGAAGAGCGAGGCGCGCTTCACGGTCTCCAGGGCCGCGCCCATGGGGCAGGCGAAACGGCACCAGGCGTTGGCCAGGCCCAGGCCCAGGGCCGTGAGCCCCAGCACCACGGCCGTACGCACGATCCACAGGCGGTCGGCGTGCTCGAAAGTCAGGGCCACGGCCTGGAAGAACTCGCCCACCCGGATGGGCACGTTGGCGCGGGGCTGGCCCATGGCGAACCAGACATACCCGCAGGCGGCCAGGGCGAGCAGGCCGCCCGCAGGGGCGAACCACGGCGTGAAGCGCGCGGCGCGGGCCTTGAACGGGGCGGCCATGCCCAGGAGCTGGTTGACCAGGCCGCCCGGGCAGGCCCAGCCGCAGAAGGCGCGCCCGAAGAGCAGGGCGCTTACGGGCAACAGCGCCCAGAAGCCCCAGAACACGGTGAGCAGACGGCCGTGGCAGGTGAGCACGGGGCAGTTCTGGCAGCTGACGAAGGGCACCACGAAAGGACAGCGGAAGATGCCGTAGAACGACCACTGGCCCAGCAGCAGGAGCCAGAAGACCTGGGAGGCCCTGCGCCAGGCCTTCAGCGAGAGGCCCGCCCGGGGGCGGGGCAGGGCGGTTGCGGCGGCGTCAGGCATCTTTCACCCCCAGCTTTTCCACCAGTCCCTTGCCCTTGTCCGAGAGGGCGGGGATGAAACCCGCGCGCTCGAAGTAGGCCTGGCCTTCGGGCGAGGTCAGGAAGTTCACGTAGTCGTCGGCCAGGGCGCGGTTCTTGGCGTCCTTCATCACGCCCACGGTGAAGGTGAGCGGCGGGGGCGGGAAGAAGGTTTCGGGAATGGCCACCACGTCCATGCGCCCCTCGAAGAGCGGGATGCGCGTGACCCGCAGCTCCACGATGGACACGTCGCCGCGCCCGGCGATCACGTCGTCCATGACGCGCTGCACGCAGGAGCCCTGCACCACGCAGTTCTTCATGGCCGCGTCGTGCACGCCCGCCTTCTTGAGCAGGTTGACGGCGGCGGCCCCGCCCGGGGGCGAGGCCTCGGGCGCGAGGACCACGCGCACGCCGGGTCGGGCCATGTCCTCCACGGAGCGGATGCCCGCCGGGTTGCCGCGCGGGGTGACCATCACATAGCTTGTGAAGCACAGCGGCTTGAAATAGATCATTTTTCCGGCCTGGCGCAGCTTTTTTGCAAGGTCCAGCACGCGCCCGGCGAAGACCTCCGTGGTGGAGGAGCCCAGGAGCGACTTGCCCAGGGCGGCGGCAAAGGCCCCCGTGTAGCTGATACGGATGCCCGCGCTTTCTTCATAGAGGGCGTTGGCCGGATTCATGGCCTCGGCCAGTCCGCCGCAGGACCACACCTGGAGCAGGCTGCCCGCGTGGGGCCTGCCCGAGGCCAAGGCCGGTGCGGCCGCTCCGGCCAGGGCGGCGGCGGAGCCCGCCAGGGTCTTGAGGAACAGCCTGCGGCCCGGGCCGCCTTTCATTTCTTCCATGAGCGCCTCGCACTTGTGGCCCGCAGCGTCGCCGGGCGTGGTTTGTGACGGCGGTATAGATTGGCGAAGCTGATCCGTACAATTGATTGTTTCAATGGCGAAAGGCGCGAGGCATCGCCCTGCACGGCTACGCGGAGGCGGTCGGCGGCGAACCGGGGCGCAAAGTGAGTGGCGATGCTCCGTGGCGCGCCTGCCCGGACGGCTTGCGGGGCAGGGCGGGCGCACGCCGGGTCAAACCGGGCGGCGGCGTGCTGTCGGTTTTCCGAGCCAGTGGGCTGTGCAACGGTTTGTTGTTGAACTTGAAATTCAAAATCGATAGGCATTTCTCACCATCCACCTGTTCCGGTTTCCGGGGCGCGCGGCGAAGCAAGGAGGAAGGCACGCCGCGCGTCCCACCCCACAGGGCGATCCCTCCCCTCAGACTCCGCTCCCCCCCTCAATGAGCGGCTCCCCTACCTCGTCCAACCACGCGGCCTCCAAGGCCCTCAGGCTCCGTTTTCCCCCTCTTCAAGGCGCGACTGTCAAAAGTCGCCTAAGTCTCCTTTGGGGTCTTCTCACTTCTGCTTGAAAATGCGGAGGTTGGCCGTGATCGGCCTTTCCCTCTGTCGATTCGATCTATTCAATCCATCCACATCGGTAATGTGTTAGAACTAACAACTTAAAATTATTAGACTTTTTCGCCAAAATTGCTTGCTGCCGCCTTCGCGATGTGGAAAGACGACGAAAACGTTCGTGGGCGGGGCCATCGTGAATGCAGGCCTCCGACGCGAAGGAACGGCAGGTGAAGTCCGGATGGCGCGGCGACCGTTTCGCCAACCAGCCCGGATCAACCGGCGAGCGTGTCGGGAAAGCGGTATCCGGAACGACACGTGCCGTTCACGATCATCAGCCGGGCATTCTCCTGGCGGAATCCGGATCGGCTGCAGGACCCAGGTGGATTTCGGACGTTCTTTGTGGACAAGTTTGACGCTCTGAGGAGGTGCGCATGAAAGTTTCTCGTCGAGGATTCATCAAGATAGCTGGCGCGGGGGCGGCGACGCTGACCCTGACCCAGCTGGGGCTCGACCTGAGCCCCGCGCAGGCGTATGCCGCCGGGCTCAAGATCGAGGGCAGCAAGGAGGTCATTTCCATCTGCCCCTTCTGCTCCTGCGGGTGCAACACGCTGGTCCACGTCAAGGACGGCAAGATCGTCAACATCGAGGGCGATCCGGACTACCCCATCAGCGCCGGCGGCCTGTGCGCCAAGGGCGCGGCCCTGCGCTCGCTGCACGTGAGCGAGAACCGGCTCACCAAGCCCCTGTACCGCGCCCCCGGCAGCGACAAGTGGGTGGAGAAAGACTGGGACTGGATGCTCGACCGCATCGCCAAGAAGGTCAAGGAAACCCGCGACAAGGATTACGTTTTCAAGAACAAGGACGGCCTTGAGGTCAACCGCTGGGAATCCGGCTTCTGTCTGGGCTCCTCCCAGATGTCCAACGAAGAGTGCGCCGTCGCTCATCAATCCTTACGCAGCCTGGGTGTCGTCCACATGGACCACCAGGCGCGGGTCTGACACAGCCCCACTGTGCCGGCTCTGGCAGAGTCGGTCGGACGCGGAGCTATGACGAACCACTACACCGACATCGGCAACGCCGATGCGGTGCTCATCATCGGCAGCAACGCCGCTGAACACCACCCCATCTCTTTCCGCTGGGTGCTCAAGGCCAAGGAAAAGGGCGCCACCGTCATCCACGTGGACCCCAAGTTCTCGCGCACCTCGGCCCGCAGCAGCTACCATGTGCCCCTGCGCAGCGGCACCGACATCGCCTTCATGGGCGGCATGTGCAAGTACATCCTCGACAAGAAGCTGTACTTCAACGACTATGTGATGAACTACACCAACGCCACCTTCCTGGTGGGCGAGAAGTTCTCCTTCAAGGACGGCCTCTTCTCCGGCTTCGACGCCGAAAAGAAGAAGTACGACAAGAGCTTCTGGGCCTTCGAGAAGGACGATAAGGGCATGGTCAAGCGCGACGCGACTCTGGCCAACCCCCGCTGCGTGCTCAACGTGCTGGCCAAGCACTACGAGCGCTACAACCTGGACCTCGTCTCCCAGGTCACCGGCGTCTCCAAGGAGAACCTGACCAAGGTCTATGACGCCTTCGCCGCCACCGGCAAGCCCGACAAGGCCGGCACCATCATGTACGCCCTGGGCTGGACCCAGCACACCGTGGGCGTGCAGAACATCCGCCTGGCGGGCATCGTGCAGCTCCTGCTGGGCAACTTCGGCGTGGCGGGCGGCGGCATCAACGCCCTGCGCGGCGAGCCCAACGTGCAGGGCTCCACGGACCACGCCCTGCTCTACGGCTACATCCCCGGCTACCACAACGCCCCTCTCGCCACCTGGAAGACCCTCGACGAGTACATGAAGGCCAACACCCCCGTGACGGCCGATCCCAAGAGCGTGAACTGGTGGAGCAACAGGCCCAAGTACGTGACCAGCCTGCTCAAGGGCTGGTTCGGCGATTACGCCACCAAGGAAAACGACTTCGGCTATTCGCTGCTGCCCAAGCTCGACCCCGGCATGGACTGCTCGCACCTGTTCCTGTTCGACCGCATGTACCAGGGCAAGATCAAGGGCGGATTCATCTTCGGGCACAACCCCTGCCAGAGCTTCCCCAACTCCACCAAGGTCCGCCAGGCCGTGGACAAGCTGGACTGGCTGGTGGTGGGCGAGGTGTTCCACAACGAGACCACCGACAACTGGCGCCGCCCCGGGGCCGACCCCAAGAAGTGCAAGACCGAGGTGTTCCTGCTGCCCTCGGCCTATCGGGCGGAGAAGGAAGGCACCATCTCCAACTCCGGCCGCTGGCACATGTGGCACTACAAGGCCATCGAACCCATCGGCCAGAGCCGCGCCATGGGCGACATGTTCGTCCAGATCATGGGCCGCGTGCGCAAGCTCTACGCCAAGGACGCCAAGAAGAACGGCGCGCTGCACGACCAGGTGCTCAGGCACGAAATCCCCGAGAAGTTCGTGGCCGAGGAGATGACCAAGAAGATCAACGGCTTCTTCACCCGCGACGTGAAGATCGGGGACAAGGAGTACAAGAAGGGCCAACTGGTCCCGGGCTTCCCCCTGCTCCAGACCGACGGCTCCACGTCCAGCCTCAACTGGGTGTACTGCGGCGGCTACTCCGAGTCCGAGGGCAACCTGGCCAAGCGCCGCGACCTGACCCAGACCCCCATGCAGGCCAAGATCAGCCTCTATCCCAAGTTCTCCTGGGCCTGGCCCCTGAACCGCCGCGTGCTCTACAACCGTGCCTCGGTGGACTTGAACGGCAAGCCCTACAACCCGGAGAAGGCCGTCATCGCCTGGGAGGACGGCAAGTGGGTGGGCGACGTGCCCGACGGCGGACAGCCGCCCATGGCCATGGAGGGCGGCAAGTACCCCTTCATCATGTGCACCGAGGGCCACGGCCAGCTCTACGGCCCCGGACGCGAGGACGGACCCCTGCCCGAGCACTACGAACCGGCGGAGACCCCGCTCACCAAGAACCCGTTCTCGGCGCAGATGAGCAACCCCTGCATGAAGACCGTCAACAGCAGCGAGTTCGACAAGCTGTGCGCCAACGGCGATCCGCGCTTCCCCATCGTGCTCACCACCTACTGCCTCACCGAGCACTGGTGCTCCGGCTCCGAGACCCGCAACGGCCCGGCCCTGCTGGAAGCCGAACCGCAGCAGTACATCGAGATGAGCCCGCAGCTGGCCCAGGAAAAGGGCATCAAGAACGGCGACGTGGTCATCGTGGAGAGCATTCGAGGCAAGGTGGAGGCCGTGGCCATGGTCACGGTGCGCATGAAGCCGCTCCAGGTCATGGGCAAGACCCAGCACCTGGTGGGCATGCCCTTCTGCTTCGGCTGGACCAAGCCCAAGTGCGGCGACGCCGTGAACAGGCTGACCCCCTCGGTGGGTGACCCCAACACCACCATCCCCGAGTACAAGGCCTGCCTGGTCAACCTGCGCAAGGCCGACAAGGTGACGGAACTGTAGCATCGGTCGCGACAGGCCGGGGCGGGCGCGCCCTGCGAAACAGCGCGCGCCCGCCCGTTCGACAACGAGGCCGGTCACTGACCGAAGGCTCTCCCGAAGACGACAAGGAGCGAGACCATGCCCAAGGCAATCCTCATAGACACCACGCGCTGCACCGCCTGCCGGGGCTGCCAGGTGGGCTGCAAGGAGTGGAAGAACTTCCCCGCCGTGCCCACCAAACAGCAGGGCTCCCACCAGAACCCGCCCGACCTGACCCACTACAACTTCAAACTGGTGCGCTTCAGCGAGCACCTGGATGGCGACACCGTCCAGTGGTACTTCTTCCCCGACGCCTGCCGCCACTGCCTGGACGCGCCGTGCAAGAACGTCTCCACGGTGGAAGGGGCCATCCTCCAGGACAAGGCCACCGGAGCGATCCTCTACACCGAGAAGACCGCCAAGGAAGACTTCAAGACCATCAAGGACTCCTGCCCCTACGACATCCCCCGGCAGGACCCCAAGACCAAGCAGATCGTCAAATGCGACATGTGCATCGACCGCGTGCAGGCCAACCTGCTGCCCATGTGCGTGAAGAGTTGCGCCATGGGCGCCATGTCCTTCGGTGAGCGCGCGGACATCCTCAAACAGGCCGGCGAGCGCCTGGAGGCCGTGAAGAAGGAGTTCCCCAAGGCGTCGCTCCTGAACAAGGACGACGTCTCGGTGATCTACCTGGTGGCCGACACGCCCGCCAAGTACCACAAGTTCGCAGTGGCCGACGCCTCGGACTCGGACCCCCGCATGTCCCGCAAGGACATGCTCGCCGGGGCCGTCGCTCCCCTGCGCAAGCTGTTCGACAGCCTGCAGGGCTAGGCAGCGCGGCAGGAACATGCAAAGGGCCGCCCGGGCGCATCCCGCCGGGCGGCCCGCCCCGTCATCGCATCAGGCATCGCCAGGCAAGGAGTTCCGCGCATGCAGATCAGTTCCCAGACCGTCTTTTCCTCCCCTCAAGCCATCGAGTCGGATCTTGCCCGAGCGCTGGAACAGATTCCCGCCATGGCAGGCTTGCTTGAACCGTTCGGCCTGCTGCTCATCGAACGCTCCCGCCTGCGCGAGGCCGCGCCCGGTTGGACCGTGCCGCCGCCCCCCATCGATCCCGACAGGTTCTCCCAGGGGGCGTACCTGCTGGCGGATTCCGGCTTCCTGGACATGAGCCCCCAGTTGCGCGAGGCAGCCTCCACCCTGCTGCCCATGATGGCGGGCCTGTTTCCCTCGCTGGCCGAGGCACTGGACTCGCTGGCCTCGGGCCTCGCCTCCGGGTCTGTCGATCCGGCCGCGCTCGTCGCCGCCGGGTTCGGAGAGCCCGGTGACATCCCCGGCATCGACCCGCGGATTCTTTTGTTCGCCGGTTCCGAACTCGTTCGTCCCTTCGTGGAACGCCAGGCGCAGGACCTGCTGCCCCTGGTGAAGGACCTCCCCTGGAGGCACGCCTGCTGCCCCGTGTGCGGCGGCGCGCCGAACATGAGCGTGATGCGCCGCACGTTCGACCCCTCCGAATTCATCCAGGCCCACGGCGGCCGCCGCTACCTGCGCTGCTCGCGCTGCTCGGTGGAATGGACCTACAAGCGCGTCTCCTGCCCCGTCTGCTGCTGCGAGGAGCCCGAAGAGCTGGCGGTGCTGCGCGATGCGGCCAGGCCGTACGAGCGCGTGGACGCCTGCAAGCGCTGCAAATCGTTCCTGCTCTGCCTGGATGCCGGGGAACTGGCCGCCGTGCCGGACCCGGACGTGGCCGCCCTGGGCATGAGCGCCCTGGAAAGCCGCGCCGTGCGGGAGGGGTTCGTCCCCATGGCCCGCCATCCCTGGAGCGGATTGCTGGGCTAGTGTCGCGATCATGAAAAACATGAAGATGTTCTTGATGATGAATAGATATGGTTTTGGCTGTTAGCCTTGAACATCCGCACGGACGGATTGTGAGGACGCAGCGCCAGTCGACGAAAAGCCGCGTTCTTCGCGCCGTCAAGGCGCTAGGATTGTCAACATAGTCTGTCGACCTCCCAGGACAATGCCGGGGCCGTCCTCCCCCACGGGATGGCCCCGGCGGCGTCCCGGCGCGGGCCGGGATGCCCGGAGGCCGAGGCAGGGCCGTGCCACCCCGTGAGGATGCTCCCCGGGACTTGTTCGGCCGGTCCGCTCCGTGCTACGGCCCTTCACCGACATGAAGGACCCCAACGTCAACTCCGTCGAAACGGCCGCGCAACCGGCAGCACAAAGCGGTCTCGCGGGCGTGCGCCCGCCCGTGGTGCGCCTGCGCCTCTGGCTTGAAACCGTGGACGGCATGTTCTTCGGCTCCGGCCGGGGGATGCTCCTGGAGGCCGTGGCGCGCACGGGCTCGCTCAAGAAGGCGGCCGAGTCGCTGGGCATGTCCTACCGCGCGGCCTGGGGAAAGATGCGCCGCACCGAAAAGGTGCTGGGCGTGCAACTCATCGAGCAGGCGGGCAGCCGCAAGGGCGGCCACAGGCTCACCCCGGCGGGCAGGCTGCTCATGGAGAAGTTCGGGCAGTGGTTCGACGCCGTGGAAAACTCGGCCGTGGAAAAGGCCCGGGAGATCTTCCCCTGGGCCTGCCTGAGCTTCACGGAGGCCAGGAGGGCGGGTTTCGCCATCGCCCCGCGTGACGACGACGAATCCGAAGGCGATCCCGAATCCTGAGGCCATGGGCCTCTCCAGCCCCGGACGCCCCTCCGGGAGCCAACGGCGCGGGCCGTTGCGTCGCGGGTCTGCCGTCCCCTTCAGCCCAGGCGCTTGACCAACACCACGATCCCCTCGCCCAGGTGGGCCAGTTCCGGCGGGTACGTTCTCTCCCGCTCGGCCTCGTAGCCCATGGCCGCGAAGAGGCGCAGCGCCCGGACGTTGCCCGTCTGGCAGACGGCCCCGAGCCGGGCGATCCCGGCCGACCGGGCTTCGGCCTCCACGCGCCGGAGCAGCCCCCGGGCCACGCCTCCGGCGCGGTTCTCCGGGCGCGCGGCCACGTACTGCACGCGCCACGTGTCGGGGCCGAAGGATTCCCCCGCCAGGGGGAGCAGGCGCAGATAGTCGGCCTGCCGGTCCAGGGCGGCCCGGGCCTGGGCCTCGGTGAGCCCGCGGCGCGCGAACGCGTCGGCCAGGGCGTCGGGGGAGAGGGGCTGGTAGCCGCCCGGAGGGTCTGTGCGCGCGGTCGCCGTGCCCGAGCACACGCCGTCCACCAGGGCAACGAAGGTGTGCTCGTAGCGCCCGGCGTGCTGACGGGGGTCGCGGGCCAGGAGGGACAGCACCCGCAGCGTCTGGGGCGGGTCCAGGCCCAGGAGGTGGTCCAGCAGGCCGCGCTTGCGGTGCCCGCGCGCGGCGCGCAGGGCCATGTCCGCGAGGCAGTTGTCGTAGCCGGGGCCTGCGCGGTAGACCGAGAGGGGTTCTGTGTTGTCGACGGGCATGGCAAACCCTACCACGGAGGGGTGGATCGGGCAATGCCCGGGGTGGCGCTCCGGCCGGGCCAGCGGGCATGCGGCTTCGGCAGGGTCCGGGAGCGCGCTGCGGCGCGAACCCCGGAAGCGGGAGCAGGGGCAGGCAACGCCAGGAGGCGTGCGGCGCGTTCGGCCGGGCGCGGCCGGAACGCAGGCCGCGCGCGGTGTCTTCAGGAGCTTCTGGGGGAGCCGTACGGGATCAGTTGCTCTTGCACTGGTTGAGGGCGTTGTTGCAGTTGGCCACGCACACGGCCCTCTGGTTGGCGTTGCGGATGGTGTTGCAGACGCCTACGCAGTTCTGCCAGTTGTTGTTGCAGTTTACCTCATGACGTTTGTTCTGCTGGTAGGCGTTGTTGGAATAGCCCCCGTAAGAGCCGGGACCAGTCTCGTAGCAGCCGGCCAGGAGTGTGACGGCGAAAAGCAGGAAAGCCAGGCTTGTGGGGCGCATGGTTGCCTCCTGTGGGTTTGAGCCTAGGTTATCTTGCACCACAAAGCGCCGGGCAAGTCAACGTCCCGGCCATTGACCCGGCCATCGCCGGGGGGTAAGACCAAGCCCCGGCGGCCCCGCCAATTCTTCCAGGAGCCTTCATCCATGCCCCAGTACGAGGCGGTCATCGGCCTTGAGGTGCACGCCCAGCTGCTCACGCGCAGCAAGATTTTCTGCGCCTGCTCCACGGCCTTCGGACAAGACCCCAACGAAAACGTCTGCCCCGTCTGCGCGGGGATGCCCGGGGTGCTCCCGGTGCTCAACGCCACGGCCGTGGAGTACGCGGCCAAGATGGGCATGGCCGTGGAGTGCGCCGTGAACCCCGTCTCGGTGTTCGCCCGCAAGAACTACTTCTACCCGGACCTCCCCAAGGGCTACCAGATATCCCAGTACGAGAACCCCGTCTGCGAACGCGGACGCGTGGACATCCTGGTGGACGGCAAGCCCAAGACCATCGGCGTCACGCGCATCCACATGGAGGAGGACGCGGGCAAGAACATCCACTCCCAGGCCGACAACGCCAGCTACGTGGACCTGAACCGCGCCTGCGTGCCCCTCATCGAGATCGTCTCCGAGCCCGACATGCGCTCCTCCGAGGAAGCCGTGGCCTACCTCAAGGAGCTGCGCTCCATCCTGGTCTACCTGGGCATCTGCGACGGCAACATGGAGGAGGGCTCCTTCCGCTGCGACGCCAACATCTCCATCCGACCGGTGGGCCAAAAGGAGTTCGGCACGCGCACGGAGATCAAGAACGTGAACTCCTTCCGCCACGTGCGCCAGGCCATCGACTACGAGATCCAGCGCCAGAAGGACTGCCTGGAGGACGGCGAGCCCATCGTCCAGGAGACGAGGCTTTACAACCCCGAGAAGAACGTCACGGCCTCCATGCGCGGCAAGGAGGAGGCCCACGACTACCGCTACTTCCCGGACCCGGACCTGGTGCCCCTGCGCATCGCGCCCGAAAAGCTCGACCGATGGCGCGCCGAACTGCCCGAGCTGCCCCGCGCCAAGCGCGCGCGCTTCATGGAGGACTTCGGCCTCTCCGCCTACGACGCCGACGTGCTCACCGCCGAGCGCGACGTGGCCGAGTACTTCGAGGCCTGCGTGGCCGCCGGGGCAGACCCCAAGAAGAGCGCCAACTGGATCATGAGCGAGTTCCTGCGCGAGCTGGCCGAGGCGAAAATCTCCGCGAAGGCCGCCAAGCTGCGCCCGGCGGACCTGGCCCGGCTGGTGGCCGTCATCGACTCCGGGCTCATCTCCGGCAAGATCGCCAAGCAGATCTTCCCCGAGCTCTTCGCCCAGGGCGGCGACCCCGAGGCCCTGGTGAAGGCCAAGGGCCTCGTGCAGATTTCCGACTCCTCGGCCCTGGAAGCCGCCATCGACGCCGTGATCGCCGCCAACCCCGCCGAGGCCGAGGCCTTCCGGGGCGGCAAGACCAAGCTCATGGGCTTCTTCGTGGGCCAGGTGATGAAGGCCACCCGGGGGCAGGCCAACCCCGGGCTGGTCAACGAACTCTTGGCCAAAAAGCTGAGCTAGGACCACGCAATGACCGACCACATCCAGTTCTCGCCCGACCAGGAGTCCCTGGTGCTCCTCGACCAGCGCATCCTGCCCGGGCGCGAGGAATACTTCGTCTGCCGCAACACCCAGGACACCATCTACGCCCTCCAGACCATGGTGGTGCGCGGCGCTCCGGCCATCGGCGTCACCGCCGCCTACGGCTGCTACCTGGCCTCGCGCGAGGTGGACCCCGCCGACGCCCAGTGGAAGGCCCGCCTGGAAAAGCTCCTCAAGGACCTCGAGGAGGCCCGCCCCACCGCCGTGAACCTGCGCTGGGCCGTGGAGCTCATGCGCAAGGCCTGGCACGCCCTCCCGGACCTGAACCTCGACGCCCTGCGCGCCAAGTGGCTGGAAATGGCCAGGAAGGTGCACGCCGAGGACATCGAGATCAACAAGGCCATGGGCCGTTTCGGGGCCGACCTCATCGACGACGGCGACACCGTGATGACCCACTGCAACGCCGGAGCCCTGGCCACCGCCGGGCACGGCACCGCCCTGGGCGTCATCCGCGGGGCCTGGGAGCAGGGCAAGAAGATCCAGGTGATCGCCAACGAGACCCGTCCCTTCCTCCAGGGCGCGCGCCTCACCGCCTACGAGCTGCACAAGGACTCCATCCCCGTGAAGGTGGCCTGCGACAACGCCTGCGCCCTGCTCATGCAGCGCGGTCTTGTCCAGAAAGTCGTGGTGGGCGCGGACCGCATCGCCGCCAACGGCGACGCCGCCAACAAGATCGGCACCTTCGGCGTGGCCATCCTGGCCAGGCACTTCGGCGTGCCCTTCTACGTGGCGGCCCCGGCCTCCACCTTCGACCTCTCCACCCCCACGGGCGCGGGCATCCCCATCGAGGACCGCACCCCCCGCGAGGTCACCCACGTGGGCGAACACCAGATCACCCCCCAGGGCGTGGGCGTGTTCAACTACGCCTTCGACGTGACCCCCGCCGAGCTCATCGCGGGCATCGTCACCGAGCGCGGGGTCATCCGCGCGCCTTACGTGGAGAACATCGCCCGGATCATCGGGGGCAAATAGGGCGCGGCCGCGCCAGGGGCTCACGTGAGCGCGCGGGC
>NZ_JBZVFJ010000108.1:0-1606 GCF_058402725.1 Fundidesulfovibrio sp.
CCGGAGGTCGTATGCCTCCAAGGGGGGCGGGTCCATCCCATTAACAGGCTGCTAGCCGATCCCCAGCAGGTCCAGCAGCTCGAAGCACAGGGCCGCCACCAGCCCGGCGGCCGGGATGGTGAGCACCCAGGCCACCACGAGGTTTCCGGCCACGCCCCAGCGCACGGCCGAGAAGCGCTTGGAGGCCCCCACGCCGATCACCGCCGTGGAGATGGTGTGGGTGGTGGAAATGGGCGCGCCCATGGCCGAGGCCCCCAGGATCACGGCCGAGGCCGCCGTCTCGGCGGCGAAGCCGTGCACGGGCTCCAGCTTGAAGATCTTGTGGCCCATGGTCTTCACGATCTTCCAGCCGCCCATGGCCGTGCCCAGGCCCATGGCCAGCGCGCAGCTGAGCTTCACCCAGAAGGGGATGGCCACGCCCTCCTGCACCCCGAAGATCACCAGGGCCAGGGTGATGATGCCCATGGTCTTCTGGGCGTCGTTGAGCCCGTGGCTGGTGGCCATGAAGGCCGAGGAGAGGATCTGCAGCTTCTTGAAAGCCGTGTTCACCGTGCGCGGGTGGGCCTTCACGAACATCCATGTGAGGGCCACCATGAGCAGGTAGCCGCAGGCGAAGCCCGCCAGGGGCGAGAGCACCAGGGGCAGCACCACCTTCTTCAGGATGGAGGCGTAGCTGGGGGCGTCCCAGCCGCCGTAGGCCACCGCCGCGCCCATGAGCCCGCCGATGAGCGCGTGAGACGACGACGAGGGGATGCCCAGCCACCACGTGAGCAGGTTCCAGAAGATGGCCCCGAACAGGGCCGAGAGCACCAGAATGCGGCACCCCGAGACCATGGCCGGGTTCACGATGCCCGAGCCCACGGTCTGGGCCACCTCCGTGCCCAGGAAGGCCCCGAAAAGGTTGAGCGCGGCGGCCATGAGCACGGCCGTGCGCGGCGAGAGCACCTTGGTGGACACCACCGTGGCGATGGCGTTGGCCGAGTCGTGCGCGCCGTTGGTGAAGTCGAACACCAGGGCCACCAGCACGATGAAGGCCAGGAGGAGGGAGAATTCATGCATGTTTCAGGAGCACCCCTTCGAGCACGTCGCTCAAGCGTTCGGCGCGTTCCACGGCCTGCTCGATGCGCCCATAGACGTGGTTCCATTTGATGATGTGCAGCACGGTGGCCATCTCGCCGTCCAAGTGCGGGGGCTGCTCGTAGAGTTCGCCCAGGCCCACCATCATGAGCATCTCGCACTCGTACTTGTGGTTCTTGATCACCTCGATGTGCTCGTGGGCCTGCTTGCCTTTGGAGAGCTTGTCGAGCACCTGCCCGGCCTCTTCCACCATGATCTTGAGCGAACGCGCGATGCGCCTCGAAGGGTAGAGCACCTCGCCGCAGCCCAGAAAGCCGATGCGCAGCGCGGCGGCCTTGATGATGTTGATCAGGGCCTCCTGCGTGATGTTGATCTGGTGGATGTCCTCGCGGTCGATGGGCGTGATGAACGTGGAGGAGAGCTCCAGGGCGATGTTGCGCGAGATGGTGTTGGCCTCGGCCTCGATGATGTTGATGCGCGTGCAGCGGTCTTCCACGTCTTCGAAGTCGTGGAAGATGTCGTCGAGGAT
>NZ_JBZVFJ010000108.1:1706-13251 GCF_058402725.1 Fundidesulfovibrio sp.
CTGGGGCGAGGCGCGGTCCAGGAGCTGGGTGACCACTGCGCCCATGTCCTTGCTGGCGTAGTTGGAGGTCGCCTCGCGGTTGATGCCCTCCATGACGATCTTGCGGTTCATGCGGTTGAGGTTGCGCGTGCAGCGGTCTTCCACGTCTTCGAAGTCGTGGAAGATGTCGTCGAGGATGCCCGCCACCTTGATGAGCTTGCGGTTCTGCTCCTTGAAGAGCGTGAAGAATTTGACTTCCTTGGGGAAGAGGGTGAAACCCATGGAGTCTCCGTGGTTTGGTTAGTGGGTTTTGGGGGCGTCGTGGAGCGCTTCGGCCTGGGGCGAGGCGCGGTCCAGGAGCTGGGTGACCACTGCGCCCATGTCCTTGCTGCGCTTGAGGATGGTGCCGAGCATGGCGCGGCCCTGTTCGGGGTCTTCCGGCGGTGAGTCGATGAGCGTGGCCGCGTAGCCCTGGATGCTGGTGAGGGGCGTGCGCAGCTGGTGCGAGGCGTCGATGACGAACTCGCGCAGGATGCGCTCGGCGTTCTTCATCGAGGAGACGTCGTGCAGCACCAGGATCAGGCGGCGTTGGCCCTTGGCCGTGGCGTAGGGGGCCAGATCGGCGTCGGCGAAGTGCCCGTCGCCCAGGTCCGCCAGGAGGCGGCGCGCCGAGGGGGCGGCCTTGGCCAGCTCCTCGCGCGCGGCCTCGTGCACGTCCAGGCCCAGGCCCGCCTCCAGCACGTGGCGACCCGTGAGGTCGGCTTCGGGGCGCCCCAGCAGCGCGCCCAGGCCCCGGTTGTGGGCCAGGATCACGCCGTTCTGGTCCAGCACGGCCACGGCGTCGGTCATCTTGGCCAGCACGGCCTCGTACTGGGCCTGGGTGTCGTGGAGGCTGCGTCCCTGCCTGCGGGCGCGCTTGGCCAGCGTGTTGATGGAATCCACCAGGGGCTTGAACTCCGAGCCGGGGCAGACCCGGATCTTGCCGTCGGGGGCGTCGGCCTCCCGGCCCAGTTCGTCCACCACCTGGCTGAACTCGCGCAGCTTGCCCTGGGTGCTGCGCACCACGAAGAGGGCCAGGCCCGCCGCGCACAGGGCCATGGCGGCCACCACGGCCAGGAAGCGGCTGCGCGCCTCGGAGAGCAGGCTCTCCACCGACGAATAGGGCGCGGCGATGCGCAGCACCCCGTCGGGCAGCCCGGTCAGGCCCTCGCAGCGCCGGGCCATGTAGAGCATCCTGGTCTGGAGGGTGGAGCTGAAGCGCGTTGCCTTGCCGAAGCCCTCCGCCAGGGCCTGCACGATCTCGGGGCGGGTGGAGTGATCCTCCATCTTCTCGGCCTCCGAGGCCGAGAGCCCGGATTCGGCCAGCACCCTGCCCCCGGCCACGTAGGTGACGCGCACGCCCAGGCGGCGGGACAGCTCCGCCGCATAGGCGCGGAACTGTTCCGACCCGGAGTAGGGGGCCTTCTGGCTCACGAGCCAGAGGGCCACGTCCAGGGTGTTGGCCTCGCGGGCCTCGAACTCGCGCACGAGGTCGGCGTCGGCCTTGTAGGTGGTCTGGTAGAAGATGAACACCGCCGCGCCGGCCAGGAGCGCCAGGGCCGCCAGCAGGAGCCGGGCGAAATAGGAGCGGTTTTCCACGGTGGGCCTCCGTGCTGGGCTTGGCGTTACGGATTCGCGCGGGCGGCCCGGCGGCCGCCACGGAAACGTCACGCGATCGTAACGCCGGAGGGCGCTCCATACCAGGAAGAAGTGCGGGTGAAAAGCCCGGCTCAGCAGGGCGCAACACCAGCTCCAGCCGAAATTCCACAGATGGCCCTCACTGAAGCATGGCTTGATTCCGCAGGAATCCTGGCTTACGGACTCTGTGGTAAGGAATGCCTGGGGCGTATCCGCGAGGCTGTCCGCTCCGCACACTGAAAGCACAAAAAAGCAATGATCACCTCTGTCGAAGCTCTGCACTTCCGGTGCCTGAAGTACATCCGCCAGGATATTGGGCAGTATCAAATCCTAGTGGGGCCTAACGCCAGCGGGAAGACGACGTTTCTCGATGCAATCGTATTTGTCCGGAACACAATCACGGACGGCCTCGACAAGGCGATCACCGAGATATCACCGAACGTGCATGATTTGTTCTGGAACAAGACCGGTGGACGATTTGAAGTCGCCCTGGAGCTTGCACTTCCCGCAAGCATCAGAAACAACTTGGCGGGCGTTGCGCCCTCGGATGCGGGGGAGTCCCCGAACACCGGCTCTGCTTGTCCCTACGACACGATTCGCTATGAACTGGCCGTTGGCCTGAATGACGCCAAGGAAGCAGTGATCCTCGCGGAGCGGGCTATGCTGAAAAATGTGGCTCCCGGCGATGGAACATTGCGCGAATCCTTTCCTGACGACATGCCCCATTCACCTGCTGTTGGACGGAGCGACGAGAAAGACACCAAGGTGATTTTTGTTCGGCTCAATGCCGAGGTCGATCAATACTACCCGGAAAGGAGCCCGCTGGAAGCCCAATTCAGATCGTATTCCAGGTCTGGACAGAACCGCTCGTCCATTCGCAGGGTCCTCTACGACGAAGAGAATCGTTTTCCGGCCACCTCGTGGTTTTTCACCTATCTCGAAGGCGGCGTCCAGAAGTTCATCCTCAACAGTCTCGCCATCCGCAAACCATCGCCTCCTGGGCAGGTGCAGCAGTTCAAGCCGGACGGATCGAATCTCCCGTGGGTGCTCGAAAATCTCAAGCTCAAGCATCCGGATCAATATGCGGACTGGATCGCGCACATCCAGACGGCGCTCCCGGACATTGATGCGGTCAATACGGTCCTTCGGGAGGAAGACTACCACCGCTACATCACCATCAAATACAACAGCGGAGTGGAAGTCCCCTCGTGGATGGTGTCGGACGGGACCCTGCGGCTTCTGGCCCTGACGATTCCTGCCTATCTGCCGGACTTCCAGGGCCTGTATCTGATCGAGGAACCCGAAAACGGCATCCACCCCAAAGCCATGGAAACCATCACCCAGTCGCTCTCCTCGGTCTACGACGCGCAGGTCCTGGTGGCCACGCACTCCCCGGTGGTCCTGAGCCTGACGGACCCGAGGCAGGTCCTGTGTTTTGCTAAAACGCCGGACGGAGCCACGGACATCGTCCTCGGAACCGAACATCCCATGCTGCGCAACTGGCAGGGACGCGAGGATCTCGGCACGCTGTTCGCCGCCGGGGTGCTGGGATAGATGTCCCCATCCAAAGACCTGCTCGTCCTTGCGGCCGACAAGGACATCCATTTGACTCTCGAGTCCCTGCTGCGCAGGCACGCCGAGATTGGAATCCGCTCAATCAAGCCGGACATCTTCGTCCACCCGCATCACGATCCGGGCTGTCGAAATCATGCCCAGGACTTTCTGCGTGGATACATCACGCATTACAGCTACGCGCTCGTCGTCTTCGACCATGAGGGAGCGGGACGGGAACAGGACGCCGCGAAGGATGTCGAGAGCGAGGTGGAGAAATTCCTCGCCAGGAACGGCTGGCCCGGCCGGGCGGCAGCCATTGTCCTGGAACCGGAACTGGAAAGCTGGGTCTGGAGCGGATCGCCCATCGTCGCCCAGGCATTGGGATGGGATGCTCCCGAGTCGCTGCACACTCATCTCGCGGAGCGCGGCTTCGCGTTCGACAGGCGGGGCAAACCCGTGCGCCCGAAAGAGGCCCTGGATCACGTGCTGAGGGAAAGACGCAAAGCCCGCTCCGCGTCGCTCTTCGGGCGACTGGCCGCTCAGGTCGATTTCAGCGTCTGCGGGGACAGGGCATTCGCCAAACTGCTCGCCACCTTGCGACAGTGGTTTCCTCCCTGCTGATTCCCGTCACCCCCACCACCCCTCGAAGCGCTCCAGCACCTTGTCGCGCAGGGCCTGCAGGTCCGCACGGTCGGCCTCCAGCACCAGTTCGGCCTGCGGGTCCTCCTCGAAGGGCACGTCCACGCCGATCACCTGGCCCAGGCCGGGGAAGTCCCTGCCCGTCACCTTGCGCGCCATGGCCTTGGCGTAGAGCCCGGCCATCACGCGCCCCTCGGGCCGCGCGGCCTCGCGGGCCATGGCCGTGGCCGGGCGGCAGCGCAGGTGCACCTCGGCGAAGCGCCCGATGCGCTCGCGCGCCGCGCGGCGCATGGCCAGTTTCGGGCCGCTGGCGTCCAGGAGCACCAGTCGGCCCCGGGCGGCAAGGTTCACGGCTTCCTCAACGAAGAGGGCGTAGGCCCGCTCGCGCTCCTCATCGGTATAGGCGAGCCGGGGGGTGTAGACCTTTCGCCGGACATCCATCTGGAGAAGTTCCGTCTCCACGCCGCGCTCCGCCAGGGCCTCGCGCACGGCCAGGGCCAGGGTGGACTTGCCCGAGCCCGGCAGCCCCGTGAACCAGAGGGCCGCGCCGGCCTGGGCCGGAAGAGGCCCCTGCGGCTCCCGGGCCTCGCGCCGGGGCTCGTCCTCGCGTGCAGTGATCGAGTTTCTCGTCATGACAGATACTTGTTTATGCCTCGCCAGTCGAAGCGTTCGTCTTCCAGGACGCGCTCCATGAAGCGCAAAAGCCCCGCGCGCACGGGTTCGGGGTGTCGGGGGTACCACTGGGGCGAGGCGATCACCAGGCCACGGAACACGTAGAAGGGCGCGATGACCTCCAGGATCTCCTCGTCGCCGGTGCGCTCCAGGTAGGTCTCCCAGAAGGCCGTGTGCAGGCGCTCGAAGTCCCCCTCCAGGCGCGGCGCGCCGGTCTGGCTGCTGAGGCCGAAGAGCACGAAATTGAGGCTCATGGTGGCCACGTCGTCGGCGGGCTCCCCGAATTCGCCCCGGCTGCGGTCCAGCACGGCGAAGTCCGGCGCGCCGCCCGCGCCGCGCACCAGCACGTTCCAGGGATGGAAGTCGCCGTGCACCACGCTCAGGCGGTGGGCGTAGCGCCTGAGCTTCCAGCGCCAGTCCACCACGCGGCGCTCCAGGGCCTGGAAACGCTCGGGCGGGAAGAGGGGCCAGGGGTGCGGGTAGGCGTCCACCAGGCCCATGATGCACTCCGAAGCCCCGAGGAGGTCGCGCACGCGGCGCAGGTAGAGGTCGGCGTCGGAGGCCTTTTCGGCGTGGATCTCGGCCAGCCAGGCGGCGAAGCTCCGGGCCATCTCCAGGTCGGCCTCGCGCGCGCCCTCGCTGCCCACGCGCTCCAGGTCCAGGTAGTAGTCGCGGCCCTCCACGAACTCGGTGAGGAGGAAGAACTCCTTGGGCTGGGAGACGGCGTGCATGCGGTCCTGGGCGTCGAAGTAGCCCAGGCCCAGGGACCGGACGTGGCGCGGCAGGCGCGCGGCGGTCTCGTGCTGGAACATGAGGATGGCGGCGCGGTCCCAGTAGTACTGGTGGCCGTACTTGTCGCCGCGCATCACCGAGAGCACGGCGGAGCGCCGCTTTCCGGCGGCGGTGAACTCGATGCGCAGGGGCTTGCCGTAGCCGAAATCCTTCATGCCCTGCGCGCCTGGCTGGCCGATCTCGCCCAGCCAGGTGATGCGGGAGTCCTCGCCGAACAACTGGCGCAGGTAGGCCTGGATGCCCGCCGAACTCATGCGCAGGGGGGTCTTTTCCTCGGTGCCGGTCCGCATGGGTGGCCTCCGTGTCGCGCCGGGGGGCGCGGGCCGCGCGAGAGACGCCGCGCGGCCCGCGCGGGCTTATTCGGGCTTGCCGAAGTTCTCTTCGTAGCGCGCCCAGAACGCGTCCTGGGTGAAGGCGTGCTCCTGGGTGCCGTGCTGTTCCACGCAGTAGGCGGCGCACACCGCGCCCATGCGGGCGGCCACGGGCAGGGGCCTGCCCTGGGCCAGGCCGCGCAGCAGGCCCGCGCGGAAGGAGTCGCCCGCGCCGGTGGGGTCGGCCACCTTGGCCGCCCGCGCGGCCGGGACCGCCGTCTCCTGGCCCTTCTCATTGATCAGGCAGCCCTGCTCGCCCAGGGTGGTGATGAGCGTGCCCACCCGGTGCAGGAGCATCTCCTTGCTGAGCCCGGTGGCCTTGAGGATCAGCTCCAGCTCGTAGTCGTTGGTGATGAGGTAGTCCGCGCCGGTGAGCATCTCCTGGAGCTCCTCGCCCGAGAAGGCCGTGATGTTCTGGCCGGGGTCGAAGAAGAAGGGGATGCCCAGTTCCTTGAACCTGGCGCTGTAGTGCTTCATGTCCGAGAGGCAGCCGGGGGCCACGATGCCCAGGGTCCGGGCGGGGTCGAGCCCGTCGGGAGCGAAGCCCGCGGGGGTGCGCATGGCCCCGGGGTTGAAGGCGGTGATCTGGTTGTCGGCCTGGTCGGTGGTGATGTAGGCCCCGGCGGTGAAGTCGTCGGGCACGCGCCTGATGCCCTGCATGGTCAGGCCGTGCTTGGCCAGCCAGGAGGCGTAGGGCTCGAAGTCCTTGCCCACCGAGGAGACGATGGTGGGGCTGTCGCCCAGAAGGCTCAGGGAGTAGGCGATGTTGCCGGCCGTGCCGCCGAACTTCTCCTGCAGGCCCTCCAGCACGAAGCACACCGAGAGCACGTGCAGTTTGTCGGGCAGGATGTGGTCGGAGAAGCGGCCGGGGAAGGACATGATCCGGTCGTAGGCCAGCGACCCGAAGACGAGGATGCGCATCAAGGCTCCTTGAGAGGTTGCGGACCGGTCTCGGCGGCGATCCAGTCCAGGAAAGCGGGGTTGCCGGCCGCCACCGGCAGGGCCACGACGCAGGGGACCTCGTAGGAGTGCAGCTCCCGGACCCGCTCCGCCGCGCGCTGGGCCAGATCCGCCCGCGTCTTGGCCACGAAGAGGGCCTCGGGCTCGTCTTGCACCTTGCCCTCCCACCAGTAGAGGGAGCGCACGCCGTCCAGCACGTTGGCGCAGGCCGCCAGGCGCTCCTCCACCAGGGCGCGCGCGATGCGCAGGGCCTCGTCGCGGTTCCCCGCGGTGACGTAAAGGGCCACGAACTCCACGGCTACTCGCACACGGGCTTGGCCCCCGCGGGCTGGGCGGCCAGCCACTCGGCCAGGGCGGGCCGCTGGGCCTGGGCCACCTGCGCGCCCTTGGAGGCCATGCGCTCCACGGTGGACTGCCAGGCGCCCTTGTCCTTGCCGCCAAGCGCCGCGCACACCTTCTTGACGCTGTGGCACTTGCCGCAGGCCTCCAGGACGGTCTTGCCGGGGTCCTGGGCCAGGGCGGGGAGGGCCAGAATCAGCACGAGGGCCAGTGCGGCCGGGACGGTACGTGTCATAGCTGGGTCTCCTTGAAAAGGGGTGTCTTGGTCCGTTCATACACAAGGCGGCCGATTTTGCAACGCGGGGGCCTTGCCCGCCGGGCGCGCCCTGGCTAGAAGAGGGCATGCCCCGCCGGGAGACCCTCCTCGCCTGCTACGACGCCATGCTCGCCGCCCACGGCCACCGGGCCTGGTGGCCCGCGCGCACGCCCTTCGAGGTGTGCGTGGGGGCCGTGCTCACCCAGAACACCTCCTGGAAGGGCGTGGAAAAGGCCATCGAGAACCTGGACGCCGCCGGGGCCCTCGCCCCCCGCGTCCTGCGCGACCTGGACCCGGCCCGCGTGGAGGCGCTCATCCGTCCGGCGGGCCATTTTCGGGTGAAGACGCGCAGGCTCGCCAACCTCCTGGAATACCTCGATACAGCCTGCGGCTTCGACTTCGACGCCCTGGCCGCGCGTCCCCTGGACGCCGTGCGCGGGGAGCTCCTGGAAGTCAAGGGCGTCGGGCCTGAGACGGCCGACTGCATCCTGTGCTACGCCCTGGGCATGCCGAGCTTCGTGGTGGACGCCTACACCCGGCGCATCCTCTCGCGCCACGGGCTGGTCCCCGAGGACATCGACTACCACGAGCTGCGCGACTATTTCATGGACGTGCTCGACCCCGACACGGCCCTCTTCAACGACTTCCACGCCCAGCTGGTGCGCGTGGGCAACCTCTACTGCAAGGCACGGTCCCCCCGGTGCGACGTCTGTCCCCTTTCCTTTCTGCTCTGATCCTGGCCCTGGCGCTGGCGGCCCCCTCCATGGCCCGCCCGCCCCAGACCCCGGAACCCACTCCCGCCGAGCGCGCCCAGTCCGCCGAGGTGGAGAAGACCTGGGGCAACATCTCCTTTCTCCAGCAGCGCCTGGCCAGCCAGAAGGCCCGCCTGGCCGCCCTGGACGAGGAGGCCCGCCGCCTGGACCGCGAACGCAAGGCCATGGAGGAGGTGATCGAGGCCCTGGGGCGGCGCATCACCGGGATGCTCCCCGGGCTGTGGCAGATGGACGTGCGCCTCAAGGGCATCCTGGACGCCACCGTGGCCCCCTGGGACGAGGCCGACCGGGGCCTCTCCTGGATGGGCGCGGTCTACGCCCAGGCCCGGCGCGACATGGCCGAGTTCAAGGACCGCAACGTGGAGCTGGCCGCCACCCTCACGCGCATCACCCGCCTGGCCCCCGAGACCCAGGCCCTGGCCGCCCAGTCCGAGAAGACCAAGGACTCGCTGCTGGCCGAACGCCTGAACCTGCTGCGCGAACTCGCCGCCCCGCGCCACGAGAAGCTCGCCCCGCGCGAACAGCTTGAACGCGTGATCGAACAGGCCAGCCTCGCCGAATTCGACCCCCAAGGCGCGCGCGAGAACCCCTTCACGCCGGACGGCCTGGTCAGTTCGCCCGCGCAGGGGCGCGTCAGCTCCACCTTCGCTCCCGAGGCCAACCCGCCCCGCGCGGGCGTGGGCGTGTCCACCCCGGCGGGCGAGAAGGTGCGCGCCGTGCACCCCGGGCGCGTGGCCTTCGCGGGCGAGATCAAGGGCCTGGGGCGCGTCGCCGTGGTCGAGCACGGGCGCGACACCCGCAGCGTCTACACGGGCTTGTCCTCCCTGGACGTGAAGCCGGGGCAGGACGTGGCCCAGGGGGATGTCCTGGGGCAGGCTGGCGAGGCCCCCTCGGGAGGCCCCGGCATGTCTTTTGAATTGCGTTTTGGGTTGAAACCCATTAACCCCAGCCGATGGTTTCCGGCCAGCTGAACCGCTGACCGGACCCCGCGCTTTTCCACGCTGGCGGCCACCCCCTACCGGGCGGCTGCGGGAGGCTCGTCCATGTCCCGACTGAACAAGGCCCTTACCGCCTTTCTCCTGGCCGCGATTCTCTGCTGTGCGGGCCTCGCCCTGGCGCAGCAGCAGCAACAGCAGGAGGACCGCTTCGGCCCCCTCAAGCGCTTCAGCCAGGTGCTCGACCTGGTGGAAACCAACTACGTCAAGGACGTGACCCGAAAAGACCTCATCGACGGGGCCATAGTGGGCATGCTCCAGCAGCTGGACCCGCACTCCACCTTCCTCACCAAGGAAGACTTCAAGGAAATGCAGGTCTCCACCTCCGGCGAGTTCTCGGGCATCGGCATCGAGATCAGCGTGGAGAACGGCCGCATCACCGTCATCTCCCCCATCGACGACACCCCCGCCGACAAGGCCGGGCTGCGCGCTGGCGACGTGATCGTGGAGATCGAAGGACAGACCACCCAGGACATGACCCTCATGGACGCCGTGCAGCGCATCCGCGGCCCCAAGGGCAAGCCCGTGAGCCTCACCGTGGTGCACAAGGGCTCCAACAAGCCAGAAAAACTGCGCATCGTGCGCGAGGCCATCCCCATCGTCTCCGTGAAGACCACAGAGATCGAGCCCGGCTATCTTCTCGTGCGCATCACCCGCTTCAACGAGAACACCACCAACGAGCTCAAGGAAGCCGTCAAGAACGCCACCAAGGAGCGCTCCCTCCTGGGCCTCATCCTCGACCTGCGCAACAATCCCGGCGGGCTCCTCGATCAGGCCGTGAGCGTCTCAGACTTCTTCCTCACCAAGGGGCGCATCGTCACCATCAAGGGACGCCGCGACGAACAGCGCAAGGACTTCGAATCCAAGAAGGACGGCGCCGAACCCTCCGTGCCCGTCACCGTGCTCATCAACGCGGGCTCCGCCTCGGCCTCCGAGATCGTGGCCGGCGCGCTCCAGGACAACCGCCGCGCCCTGCTCGTGGGCGACAAGACCTTCGGGAAGGGCTCCGTCCAGACCGTCATCCCCCTCTCCGACGGCTCCGGCGTCAAGCTCACCACCGCCCTCTACTACACGCCCAGCGGCCGCTCCATCCAGGCCGAGGGCATCGAGCCCGACTTCAAGGTTCCCCTCCAGGAACCCGACAAGGAGAAGGATCTCTTCGCACAGGGCCATCAGGTCCGCGAGCGCGACCTCTCCAGGCACCTGGACAACCTCTCGCGCAAGAAGAAGTCCGCCGAAAGCGGCGACCCCAAGCTCAAGATCAAGGAGCTCATGGAGCGCGACAACCAGCTCAAGCTGGCCCTGGAACTCCTCAAGTACGCCCCGGTGGCCTCGGCCGGAAACTGACGTGCCCCCCAGACGCCCCGGCAACCAGACGAACCGGCGGCGCGCAGCGAACCCCAAGCGCGGCCGGGTCAGCACCCCGGCCGCGCTTGTTTTCATCGCGGGCGTGGCCGCCTCGCTGATCATCCTCTTCTTTGTCTACGCCTTCTACATGCTCCCGGCGAAGCAGGAGGCCTCCAAGCCCGCCCCCGCCAAACCGGCGCAGACCGAAAAGGCCGCCGCAGCGCAGCAGCCCGAACAAACGCCCTCCGCTCCGGCAACGCCCGGGCAACCCCGCCTCGTCATCGTCATCGACGACCTGGGGCAGAGCCTCGAACCCGCGCGCGACCTCCTGGACCTGGCCCTGCCCCTCACCTTCTCCATCCTCCCCAACCTGCCCGCCACCACCGAAACCGACGAACTGGCCGCTAAGGTCGGCATGGAGGTCATCCTCCACCAGCCCATGGAAGCCGCCTCCCAGCCCCGCGAAGTGCACGGAACGCTCAAGCCCTCCATGAGCGTCCCTGAGGTGGCCGCCACCCTGGCCGCGCACCTCGCGCAACTCCCCCATGCCGCCGGCGTCAGCAACCACACCGGCTCCAGGGCCACCGAAGACACCGTGCTCATGGCCGCCGTCATGACCGCTCTCAAGGACAGGAAACTCTTCTTCCTCGATTCCCTTACAACCCCCAAGAGCGCCGCACAGGCCCAGGCTGCACGCCTGAACGTCCCCTTCCTGGCCCGCAACGTCTTCCTCGATGCCGAACGCGGGCAGCAGGCCGCGCTGCTCCAGCTGGCCCAGGCCGAGAAGGAAGCCAAAGCCAAGGGCCGCGCCATCGCCATCGGTCACCCCTATCCGGAAACCATTGCCGCCCTTTCCACCTGGAGCATCCGGCGCGACAAGAGCGTGAAGCTCGTCACGCTGGGAAGCCTCCTCAAGGCCAACTAGTGTCGCGATTTTGAGAAACAACTGTTTTTCAGAATGATTATCGATGGTATTGGCTGATTGTCTTGACAATCCGTAGGGTCGAATTCTGATCACGCAACACTAGGCGTACAGTCCGCCACAGGGCGCGTCCGCGAACTGCTGGAGCGTTGGAGGCGGTCGCCCATCCCGGACACGCAGTTGCTTCGCGCGGTTGCCCGGTGCGCCCGTGGCAGGAGGGGCGGTCGGCGGAGGTGCCTCCGGCGGGGGGAAGGGGGGTGGCTCCCCCC
>NZ_JBZVFJ010000109.1:0-13237 GCF_058402725.1 Fundidesulfovibrio sp.
GCCCTCGTCGGTGGCAAGGTGGGTGACGGTGCCGCCCAGGCGGGCGCGGGCGGCCTCCACGGAAAGGCTGCGCCGGAAGAGCGCCTGGATGGCCCGGGCCAGGTCCAGGCTGCGGGGCGGAAAGCGCAGGGGTTTGCCGTCCCCCTCGGCCTGCCAGAACTCGGGGAACTTGCGGCGGTAGCTCTTGATGGTGGTCTCGCTGACGCCCAGGGCCCGGGCCAGGTCGCGGTGCGTCAGCGTGTCGTCCCCGGGCCGGGCCACGGGTCAGCTCCTGCCCGCCAGAAGGATGGCCAGGGCGGTGGTGAGCTTCACCACCTCGGCGTTGGAAGAGCGCACCATGTGCGCGAGACGCCCGCAGAGGGCGGCCAGGAGTTTGCAGCCGGTTTCCGGGCGGGCGCGCACCAGTTCGAAGAGTCGCTCGCGGTCCGTGACCAGAAAGGTGCAGGGCTCCTGGGTTTCCACCGTGGCGGAGCGCGGGGCGTCGCTCACCAGGCCCATCTCGCCGAAGAAGGGCGCGGCGTCGCCCGTAAGGTGCGCCAGCACCTTGGAGGGCTCCTTTCCGGCCAGGGCTTCGGGGGCGATGCCCGGCAGCACCATGGACTTGACCACGCGCACGCTCCCGGCAACCAGGACGAACATTTCGCTGCCCGTCTCGCCCTCGACGATGATGCGCGTGGCGGCAGGCACTTCGCGACGCGTGAAGAGGGGACGCACGGCCTCGATCTCCCCGGGGTCGAGGTCCGCGAAGAGGCTGATGCGCTCGAAGCCGCTCACGCCGTGCGCTCCAGGAGGATGATGCCGTCGAAGGCGGAGAGGTCCGTTCCGGGGCCAGGGTTGAGCACCACCTTGGGCCCCTGGCTGCCCAGGGGACCGTCGCGCCCGGCGGCCTGGAAGAGTTCCAGGATGTAGCTGTCCAGGGCCTGGGAGGCGTCGAGCACGTCGGAGAGCTTGAGGGTGCGCGGCAGGCGGCAGGCGGCCAGGGGCAGCTGCCCCGTGGCGGCCAGGGACTCGCCCACCAGCGCGGACCACGTCCCGGCCTGCTCCTGGCGCGTCATGGGCCGGTAGCGCAGGCTGCCCTGGTTGCCGCCCGCCAGGAGGGCGTGGAGCACGTCGTGCATCACGGGGTGGGAGGCCATGAAGGCCAAGGCCTTGGCGGCCAGCTCCTCGCGTCCCACGGCCTTGGTGGCTCCGGCGCGCAGGAGGTGGTCGCGGGCGGCGTCGCGCAGGGCCTCGGCGTAGATCACCAGCGACGGGGCCAGGGCGCGCAGGGTGAGCGTGGCCAGCACCGAGTGGTTGTCGGCCTCCTCGGGGGGGACGTCCTCGCTGGGCAGAATGAAGGCCAGGCGCGCCCTGGCAGGGTTGGCGCGCTCCAGCACGGCCTTGAGCGCCGTGTCGCCGCGCACGAAGTGCAGGCCCGCCCCCTGGCCCAGGGCCTGGGCGATCTCCTCGAAGCGGGAGGGCTCCATGTCGGCGGCCAGGACGGTCTGGGCCTGGGCCAGTTCGGGCATGCGGCGCAGGCGCTCCAGCAGAAGCGGTCCGTGGCCGTTCCAGCCGAGGATGAGCACGTGCCCCGTGGCGTTCACCGGCAGAAGCCCCCTGCGGCGCTGCATGCGCCTCTCCACCATGGCCGAGGCCATGGCGCCCGTGATGGAGGAGACCAGCCCGATGCCCGAGGCCATGACCGCCATGCCCAGGAGCCTCCCCGGCACGGTCTTGGGGGCGAAGTCTCCATAGCCCACCGTGAAGAGGGTGACCATGGCCCACCAGAGGCCCTCGAAAAAGCCGACGGGCTCGGACTGCGTCTCCGATTCATACCAGGAGAATCCCAGCGCCGAAGCCGCCAGCATCACTCCCGTGAGGGCCAGCGGCAGGGCGAAGGGCTTTTCACTCCAGCTCGACCAGATCCTGTTCATCTTCCAGGTCGCCCTGGCGGCGCATGAGCTCCTCGAAGCGGATGTCGGCCCCGATCACGCCCACGATCTCGTCGCGCTCGTTGGCCACGGGCGCGGACACCGTGAGGCAGAGCTTGCCCGTGAACTGCGAGGTGTAGAAGTCCGTGACGTGGAACTTGCCGTTCTGCATGGGCTTCTGGAACCACTCGCGGTTGGAGAGGTCCACGCCCACCTGCATGGTGGAGAAGCGCTCGCGGTCGGCGGGGTCGGAGACCTTGCGGGTCACGAGCAGGCCTTCGGTGTCCACCAGGTAGAGGAACTGGATGAAGGGGTATTCGCCCAGGAACTTGGCCATGCGCGCGTAGGAGCGTTCGGGGTCCATCTCGCGCAGGCACTTCTCCTCGGAGAGCTTGAGGATGAGCTGCGCCGAGAGCGAGTGGGCCAGCTTCTTCAGGTGGTCGAACTCGGAGGTGAAGAGTTCGGGCATGTAGCGCTTCACCAGCGCGCGCATCTCCTGGTTGGAGAAGGAGGTGTTGCGCCCGGACTCGTAGGCCTCCATGATGCGGTTGTAGATCTTGTCCACGGCGGGGTGGCGCTTGTCCACGGCGTCGTCGCCTTCCAGCCCCATGTTGTGGTTGATCCAGTAGCTCACTCCGGCCTTGCCGGACTTGTCGGTGATGATGATGGGCACGCTGCGCCCGAGGATCTTCTGGGTGTCGAAGATGTTGTAGATCTCTTCGTTCTTGGCCAGGCCGTCCACGTGGATGCCCGCCGAGGTGGCGTTGAAGTCGCGGCCCACGAAGGGGTAGTTGGCGGGGATGGCGTATTCGAGCTCTTCCTCGAAATACGCGGCGATTTCGGAGATCACCTGGGTGTTGGCTGCGTCGTCCTCGCCGGTGAGGGAGATGTACTCCACCACCATGGCCTCCAGGGGGGCGTTGCCGGTGCGCTCGCCGAAGCCCAGCAGGGTGCAGTTGGCCCCGGAGCAGCCCGAAAGCCATGCCGTGGAGGCGTTCACCAGCACCTTGTGGAAGTCGTTGTGGCCGTGCCATTCGAGCCACTCCGAGGGCACCTGGGCCTCGTCGGTGAAGGCGCGCACGAGCTTGGAGACGCTGCGGGGCAGGGCCGCGCCGGGGTAGGGCACGCCATAGCCCATGGTGTCGCACAGCCTGATCTTCACGGGCATGCCCGCCTGGCGCGAACGCTCCATGAGCGCCTGGGCGAAGGGCAGGCAGAAGCCGAAGATGTCGGCGCGGGTGAGGTCCTCGAAGTGGCAGCGCGGCACGATGCCCCACTCCAGGGCCTGGTCCACCACGGCCAGGTAGCCCTCCATGGCGGCCTTGCGGTCTTTGCCCAGCTTGAGGTGGATGTGGTAGTCCGACACGCTGGTGAGAAGCCCGGTCTCCTTGAGGCCCATGGACTTCACGAGCTTCAGGTCGTTGGCGTTGGCGCGGATCCACCCCGTGACCTCGGGGAACTTGTAGTCCTTGGCCTGGCAGGCCTCCACGGCGCGGCGGTCCTTGTCGGAATAGAGGAAGAACTCGCTGGCGCGGATGAGCCCGGACTGGCCGCCCAGACGGTGGAGCATGTCGAAGATGTGCGCGATCTGCTTGACGGTGTAGGGGGGCCTGGCCTGCTGGCCGTCGCGGAAGGTGGTGTCCGTGATGAACATCCTCTCGGCGGGGCGGGGCATGGCGATGGTGTCGTCGAAGGGCACGCGGCTGATCTTCGTATAAGGGAAGAGCTCCCTGTAGAGCTCCGGCTTGTCGCTGTTGTCCAGGCGCAGCCGGGGCATGGTGCGGTTCAGGTGCATCAGGGTCATGCTGGGGCGTCCTCCTTGGCGGGAATGGCTGGGCGGGGGGGAAATGTCAGGGCTTGACTCGTTCCAGCCACGTATCAACGATTTGTTTTTCCCGCAACACGCGGGGGTTGGCGGGGTTGGCCTCGAAGGCCTTGCGCGCGGCCTCGGCGGCGTGGCGCATCCAGCCTCCCTGTCGCAGGCTCTGGGAGGCCATCACGTAGAGGGCCTCGGGTTCGTCGCCGTAGATGGAGCGCAGCAGGCCTTCGTACTCCTGGCCGAAGATCTTGCGCACGAGGGCGTTCTGGTCGTGCAGGAGGCGGCCGAGCAGGGGGTTGTCGCCCTGGTCCTCCAGGTAGGCGGCCAACAGCGCCCGGCACTTGCCGAAGAAGAAGCGCACGCGGGCGATCTCGCGGCGGATGGACTCGTTGGTCTGGAGCACCACCTGGAAAAGCTCGCGGGAGACGAGGTGTTCGTCCTCGGGGAGTTCGCGGTCCATGAGTTCGCGGAACCACGGGCCGTAGTTCTGCTGCTGGTAGGCGTCCTCCTTGAGCTTCATGGTCTCGTGGAAGATGTAGCCGATGCACCAGTCCAGGAACTGGCTGGAGAGCCCGGGCTTGGCGTCGTTGCGGAAGAGGTGATGGGCGGTGTCCTTGAGTCGCCAGAGCAGGCCCTTGTTCATCTCCTCGCCCACGAGGTCGTGCAGGACCTCGAAGGAGAGCTGGCTGGTCTGGTCGAACACGGCGAACTGGCTCTCCAGGATGTCGGCGGCGAGGCAGAAGTCGCGCAGCATGTCGCGCACGAACTCGGGCAGCTTTTCGAGAATCCAGGCTTTGGACATGGCGGGCCTCGCGTTCAGGGTTCCAGGTTGAGGGGCCGGGAGAAGCCGCCCCATTTCACGGCCAGCTGCGCCAGCCGGGCCAGGCGCTCGTCCACCAGCCGGAAGAGGGTGCCCTGGGGGTACTGGCCGTCGGGGCCGCGGTTGCCGGCCTCCATGCCCGTGAGCAGCTCCATGGCCTCCTCGATGCAGGCCACGGGCCAGACGTTGAAGAGCCCGTCGCGCACGGCCTGGAGCACCTCTTCCTTGAGCATGAGGTTCACCACGTTGTCGCGCGGCAGGAGCACCCCCTGCCTGCCCGTGAGCCCCCGGCGGCGGCACACCTCGAAGAAGCCCTCGATCTTCTGGTTGAGCCCCCCCACCGCCATGATCGCCCCCGAGGAGCCCACCGCCCCGGTGAAGGCCATGGACAGGCTGATGGGCACGCCCGAAAGGGCCGAGAGCAGCGCCGCCAGCTCCGCTCCCGACGCCGAATCGCCTTCCACCTCGGCGTAGCTCTGCTCGAAGCACAGGCTCCCCGTGAGCACCACGGGCTTGTCCTGGGCGAACTGGCTCACCAGGTAGCTCTTGAGGATCATCATGCCCTTGGTGTGGATGGGGCCGCCCAGCTCGGCCTCGCGTTCCAGGTCCAGGATGCCTCCGTGGCCCACGCCCACGGTGCAGGCGATCTGGTGGGGCAGGCCGAAGGGCAGGTCGCCCACCATGCGCACGGAGAGGCCGTTGGCCCGGCCCACGGCCTGGCCGTCGGTGGCCACCTTGATGATCTCGCGGTCGTACTCGGCCAGGAAGTCCTCCTCCAGGAGGTTGGCCCGGAAGAGCCTGGCCTCGCGGGCCTGGCGCAACAGCGCCCCGTCCACGGCCTCGGCCCCGCGCAGGCCCGCCAGGGCGGAGGCCTCGCACATGAGCTCGCGCAGCAGCGGCAGGCGCAGGCTCAGGCGCTCCTGGTCGTCGGTGAGGGAGGAGGCGTACTCCACCAGCCCGGCCAGGGCCTCGCGCGTGAAGGGCTTGAGTTCCGCCTTGGCGATCATGGTCCCGGCCAGCCCCAGGAGGGCGGTCTCGTTCTCGGGGGTGCGGGGGATGTGGTCCTGCATGTGGGCCTTGAGCTTGAAGAGCTTCTGGAAGCGCTCGTCGCCGTAGAGCAGGAGTTCGTAGGTTTCGTCGGTGCCCACGAGGATCACCTTGGCCGTGAGGGGCACGGGCTGGGGCTCGATGGTGCGGGTGCGCACCGCGTCGCCGTCGGAGGGGTCCTCGATGCGGCACAGCCCGGAACGCAGGGCGCGCAGCAGGCCCTCCCAGGCCTGGCCGCCGTGCGCCAGGTCGTCGATGCGCAGGATGAGGAAGCCGCCCAGGGCCTTGTGGAGCGAGCCGGCCTTGATGAGGGTGTGGTCGGTGTAGAGCGCGCCGAAATCCGACTCGCGCTCGGCCGAGCCCAGGAGGTTGGGATGGTTGGGGTGGTCCTCGATGACGATGGGCGCGCCCTCGGCCTTGGAGTTGTCCACGAAGAGGTTCACCTCGTAGCGGTCGGCCAGGGCGTCGGCGGTGAGTCCCTGCTCGGCGGCCTGGGGCGTGGGCAGCGCCGGGGGCTCCTTGGCCAGGAAGGCGTCGTAGTGTTCCAGCACGTCCTGGCGCACGGCCTGGAAGAACTCCAGCACCTCGGGGTGGGCGGCGAACTCCTCCTGGAGCTCCTTGAGCCGCCAGTCGGCCACCTCGGCGGCGGTGTCGCGGTCGATCTTCTTCTCGCCGTCGCGGTAGGAGCGGTCGTCGCTGGTGAGGCGGCGCAGGTAGGAGCCCAGGTTGCCCAGCACCTCGTCGCCCTGGGCCTTGAGGGCCTTGCGGGTTTCGGGGTCCATGCGCTCGAAGTCCTCGTCGCTGACCACCTTGCCTTCCAGGAGGGGGTAGAGGGTCAGTCCGCCGTGTTCGTCCACTTCGAGGTTGAAGCCCTCCTCGGCGGCGCGCTCTTCCATTTCCGCGAAGAGGTCCTCGCGATTGGCCTGGAAGTCGCGGGCGAGGCTCTGGCGCTTGGAGAGGTGGGCCTCCTGCTCGAAGCGCGAGGGGATGTCCTCGCGGATGGCGGCCACGGCCTTGGCCAGCCCGGCCTTGAGGGCGCGGCCCTTGCCTGCGGGCAGGAGCAGCGCGCGGGGGCGGTCCTGGTCGTCGAAGTTGTGCACGTAGACGATGTCGGGCGGCGTGGGGGCCTTGGCCGCGATGGGCGCGAGGAACGACTTCAGGAAGTGGGTGCGGCCCATGTAGGGGTCGCCCGCCAGGTAGATGTTGTATTCGCGGCCCTTGAGCGCGAGCCCAAGCTCCAGGGCCGAGATGGCGCGGGGCTGGAAGCGCGAGGCGCTGGGGTCCACGGGGGGGATGTCCTGGCTGGTGGCGTAGGGAACGGATTCGGGCGGGCAGGCCGCGCGGAGTTTTTCCACGGGAAGCGGGGCGGATTTGGGCATGGAGGGTCCTGGATTCGTTTTTCCCGCGACACTAGCGCGGGCGGCCCCGGGCGGCAAGGGGCCGGGCGCGGCCGCGCTCCGGGCTCGCGGGGGCGGAGGCAATACCGTGGGGTTTGCGTCACGATCTCGCGACCGCCTTGCGCGGGCGATTCGTTCGTGGCAATAATGAATGATTGAAGAGTCCATCACGTTTGAAGCCGCTCGCTCCCGAGCGGCAAGGAGGCCGCCATGAACCTGTCCATCAAGACCAAACTCATCGCGGGCATGCTGCTCGTCATCGCGCTGGTCTTCGCGGTGATATTCAAGGTCGTGGCCGCCAACGTCTCCACGGCGTCGTCCGAGGCGTTCCTCCAGTCCGCCTCGCGGGAGCTGGCCCACGTGGACTACTCGGTGACGCTCTTCCTGGACGAGAGCAGGCTCAACGCGGACGCCCTGGCGCGCAGCCCACTGGCCTCGCGCCTGGACGAGGTGACCTCCACCTTCGTGGGCACGAGCGCGCCGCGCAAGTCCTCCGTGGACCCGGGCGACCCCGTGGGCAAGGAGGTGGTGGCCCTCTTCGACGCCGTGCAGCGCGCCCATCCGGCCTATGTGGAGGTGTTCATGGGCAACCGCAACGGCGGCTTCGTGAGCGCCCTGCAGGACTCCGAGATGCCCGCCGGGTACGACCCCCGCAAGCGCCCCTGGTACCAGGAGGCCTTGCCCGTGAAGGACCAGCCCTCCATGTCCAAGGCCTACATGTCCACCACCAAGGAGGCCGTGACCAGCGTGACCCGCACCGTGCTGCGCGGCCAGGAGGTGATCGGCGTCATCGGCATCGACATCTCGCTCAAAAAGCTCACGGACCTCGTGGCGTCCATCAAGCTCGGCCGCACGGGCTATCTCGTGCTCGTGCAGGACGACGGCGTGGTGCTGGCAGACCCGCGCCACCCGGCGTTCAATTTCAAGAAGGTCGGCGAGGCCGCGCCGTACCTGGCGGAGCTCTTCAGGCTCACCTCCGGCCACCTGGACGTGAACGTGGACGGCAAGCCCTGCCTGGGCGTCACGGTCACCTCGTCCAGAACGGGCTGGAAGCTTCTGGGCATCATCGAGCGCGAGGAGATCATGGCCCCGGCGCGCGCCGCCGAGGCCAACCTGGCCTACACGGCAGGGGCGGGGCTCCTGGCCATCGCCGTGGTGGTGTGGCTCTTCTCCACCCGGGTGATCATCGCCCCCCTGCGCCAGGTGAGCGGGTTCCTCACGGCCATCGCCAGGGGCGACTACGCCCACCGCGCCAGCCATCAGCGCACCGACGAGATCGGGGCCATCCTGGACGTGCTCAACGCCACGGCCGGAAAGCTCGAAGCCAACATGGTGGAGATCCGCGCCAAGACCCAGGAGGCCGAACAGAAGGCCCGCGACGCCGAAGCCGCCACGCGCGAGGCCGAAGACGCCCGCTGCCGGGCCGAGGCCGCGCGCAGCGAGGGAATGCTCCAGGCCGCCGGCAAGCTCGAACGCATCGTGGAGGGCCTGAGCGGCGCGTCGTCGCAACTGGAGCACCGGATCGAGGATTCCAGCCGGGGCGCGCGCGAACAGGCCGGGCGCGCCGCCGACACGGCCAACTCCATGGAACAGATGACCTCCACCGTGCTCGACGTGGCCCGCAACGCCTCCCAGGCCGCCGCCACCGCGGACCAGGCCCGGTCCAAGGCCCAGGAGGGCTCCGGCGCCGTGGACCGGGTGCTCGCGGGCATGCACGAAGTGCAGGGACAGTCCGAACGGCTCAAGGACGACATGCGCCAGCTGGGCGCCCAGGCCGAGGACATCGGCCGCGTGCTCACCGTGATCTCCGACATCGCCGACCAGACCAACCTCCTGGCCCTCAACGCGGCCATCGAGGCCGCCCGCGCGGGCGACGCGGGCAGGGGCTTCGCCGTGGTGGCCGACGAGGTGCGCAAGCTCGCCGAAAAGACCATGACCGCCACACGAGAGGTGGGCGACGCCATCGGGGCCATCCAGCAGAGCGCCCGGCGCAACGTGGAGAACGTGGAGCGCTCCGTGACCCTCATCGGAGAAGCCTCGCGCCTTGCCGACGGCTCGGGACGCACCCTGGAGGAGATCGTGAGGCTCGTGGAGTCCGCCTCGGACCAGGTGCGGGCCATCGCCGCAGCCAGCGAGGAGCAGTCGGCCTCCAGCGAGGAGATCAGCCGCGCCGTGGAGGAAGTGAACTCCGTCTCGGCCCATACCTCCCAGTCCATGGCCGAGGCTTCCAAGGCCGTGAGCGACCTGGCCGGGCAGGCCCAGGCGCTCCAGGCGCTCATCGACTCCCTGCAGGACGAGGCGCGCGGCGGTCCCGGCTCCTGTCCGCCCGCGCTCGGGCCGGGCCGGGCCTGATCCGTACCGGTTGACGCTCTCCTGCGCGCGCGTTCCTCCCAGCCCCGCCGAGGCCTTCCGGCGGGGCTTCCCGCACACCGGGTGTTGCGTGCGGGGCCGCTCCTGGGATAACGCCTGGAGCGGGACGCCCCGAGCGTTCACACGTCCAGGCAGGGGGCGCGCGTGGTCGATGCGGAACCGGATTGTGCAGGCGGGGAACGCAGACGCGCCGGCGCGCCCGGCATCTTCCTCAAGTTCGCGTTCCGCACGGCCGTGTCGGACAAGCGCCCGGACAAGCCCGGCAGCGCCGGCCAGGCCCGACTCTCGGGGCGCGACGTGTACTACTATGTGGAAAAAACATCGGAAAAGGCCCTGACCATCCGGCCGCTCAACGTCCACGCCCACCCGGAGGGCGAGGGCCGCCCCCTCACCTTCGAGGACCTCCTGGAGCGCTACCGGCCCGAACCGCTCTACTACTACAACAAGGTCAAGCCCGTCATGGAACGGGTGGAGGGCCTGGTGGAGGCCGGGCAGGCCAGCCTGGACGCCGGCAACACGGGCCGCGCCGAGACGCTCTTCAAACAGGCCCTGGACCTGGACCACCACAACGTGCGGGCCATCTTCGGCCTGGGCTTCGTCTACCTGCGCTCGGGCTCCCTGGACGACGCCCGCCACGTGTTCCGGCAACTCATGCTCCTGCCCACTGCCTTCACCGAGGAATACCGCCACCTCTTCAACGCCTTCGGCATCCAGATGCGCCGCCGGGGCATGCTGGACAACGCCTGCGCCTTCTACGAAAAAGCCCTGGGCTTCGGCGTGGAGGACGAACACCTTCTCTTCAACCTCGCCCGGGCGCACTATGCGGCCGACCAGCTCGACCCGGCCCGCGCCCAGGTGGAACGCGCCCTGACCCTGGACCCGGATTTCGAACCAGCCAGACGACTGCTCAAGGCCCTGGACAAGGCACGGGACGCGCTCCCGGGCGAGCCCCCCGCACCGGCCCCCCAGGAGCGGGACTGGGAACAGCCGCCCGAACCCGCCGCACTGAGCGACGCCCAGCGCTACCCCGACCTAGACCTGGACGGCGTGCCCTGGGAATGACCTGCCAAGGCCCTGCCGGACATTGCCCTCCGCACGTTTTTCTGCAATCATGACGCACGGCTGGTTTCGCCGTCTCAGAAAAGCGAGGACACACCATGCTCATACGCGACTGGATGACCAAAGACGTGATCACCGTCGGTCCGGAGACCTCCATGATGAAGGCCTCCAAGCTCATGCGCGAACGCAAGATCAGCCGCCTCCCCGTGGTGGACGACTCCGGGAGGCTCCTGGGCATCGTCTCGGACCGGGACCTCAAGGAGGCCTCCCCCTCCAAGGCCACCAGCCTGGACATGCACGAGCTCTACTACCTGCTCTCCGAGATCAAGGTGAAGGACATCATGACCAAGACCCCCTTGGCCGTGAAGCCCTCCGAAACCGTGGAAAAAGCCGCCGTTCTCATGATGAACAACAACTTCGGCGGCCTGCCCGTGGTGGACGAGAACCTCAAGGTGGTGGGCATCATCACCGACTCCGACGTGTTCAAGGTGCTCGTGGAGATCACCGGCGTCACCGAAGGCGGCGTGCAGCTGGCCTTCAGCCTGCCCAACTCCCCGGGCAAGCTCAAGGACGTGCTGGACGACCTCAAAAGCTTCGGCGCGCGCATCGTGAGCGTGCTCACCTCCTTCACCCACGCCGACGAAGGACACCGCGCCGTCTACATCCGCATCCAGGACCCGGACAAATCCGTGCTCACCGAGATGGTCGAGGCGCTCTCCCAAAAGTATACCCTGCTCTACTGGGTGCGCGACAACCTCAACCCCATCATCCCCTAGCCGCAACGCCCCGCGCGGCCCGTCCACCCCAGGGCGGGCCGCTCCGGCTTGACAGAGCCCCGGAAGCGCCTACTTCAAGTGGCGTTCCACACGTTTTCCCCGAGGAGACCCCCCGATGACCCAGACCCACGTCTGCCCCCACTGCGGTCAGGAACTGACCCCGTGGCTCGGCCCCCCCGAGTCCGGCTGGGGCGAAATCCTGGTGTGCAACAACAACGAATGCTCCTTCTTCAAGGGCTCGCCCAGCACCATCCGCAACACCGACGAAGCCTCGCCCCTGGGCTGCCGCTACGCCGTGGACCCGGCCAACAACTACACCCCCTTCAGTCTCGTGGCCTGGCACGGCGCCTGCCGCGACTAGACAAGCCGAACCTCCCGGCGGCTCCGGCCGCCCCGAAAGGGACGCGAAAGCGTCCCTTTCGCGTGATGACAAACCCCGAAGACGGGGTTTGCTGGAGCCGCTTACGGGCGGCAAAGCCGCCCTGCTCCAGGCCGCTATCCCCCGTGCGCGCCGCTCCAGCGGCGGAAGAGGTCGTGTTCCAGCCCGAACTGGTCGAGCACCTTGCCCACGGTCTGGTCCACGATGTCCATGATGGTCTGCGGGCCGTGGTAGAACGAGGGGGCGGGGGGCAGGATCACCGCGCCGGTTTCGGCCAGGGCGGTCATGTGGCGCAGGTGTCCCAGGTGCAGGGGCGTTTCGCGCGGGACGATCACCAGCTTGCGGCGTTCCTTGAGGGTCACGTCGGCGGCGCGGGTGAGGAGGTTGTCGTTGAGCGACAGGGCGATCTGGGCCAGGCTCTTCATGGAGCAGGGGACCACCGCCATGCCCAGGGCCGGGAACGAGCCGCTGGAGATGGAGGCCGCCAGGTTGGAATTGTCGTGCACCACGTGGGGCCAGGGCCTGGACGCTTTGCAGGGAACGGTCGGTTTCCAGGCGCAGGGTGAGTTCCGCGCCCTTGCTGACGACGAGGTGGGTCTCCACGTCCGCGACGCTCTGCAGCGCCTCCAGGAGGCGCACGCCGTAGAGGGCGCCGCTGGCCCCCGAGATGCCGACGACGAGTCTTCGCATGGGTTCGGGATTCCTTTGGGCGGGGCCGCCGCCCGGTCGGGAGGGCGCGCCGCGCTTGGCGCTGCCGGTTCGGGGTGTTGCGCGGGCATGCCGGGCATCTCCGGGTCCGGCCCCTGCCGCCCGGAGCCGGGTCGCATTGGCGCAAGCGGCCCGGCCCTCCCTGCCGGGAGAGGCCGGGCCGACGTCACGCGCGATTATTCGTCGGTGTCGAAGGCGTCCTTGAGGGGGAAGCCTTCGGGGTAGTCCACCTTCCCGGTCTTTTCGTTCCAGCTCACCACGCCCTTGCGGGGCACGCCCGCAGTGGGGCCGCCCACGGCGTCGGTGTCCACCAGCATGGCGGTGCGCAGGCCGTTGATCAGCCAATCGCCCGCCACGGCGCGCTCGGCGCACCTGGTCCATTCGTCGCACCAGTCGCCCAGGCTGTAGCCGAACCACTTCCAGCGCGGGGTCACGGGGGGCAGCCCGGCCTGGTTCCACAGTTCGCGCGCCTCCTCCATGATCTCCTTTGCGGGCAGGGCCACGGGGGGCATGGCGTAGTGCATGGTGGCGTCGATCATGATCTTGGCCTCCCATTCGCGGTCGCGCAGCTTGGGGGCGTGGCCGTTGGCCTGGTGGTCCACGATCTTCACGGACTTCATGAGGTCGGTGCGGTAGGCGATGGCCCAGAGCACCTCCTCCACGTTGTTGGGGTTGATGTCCTCGTCCACGGCCACGGTGATCTTGCCCACGGAGCGCATGGCCGTGGTGGCGGCTTCCAGGGCGCGCCAGATCTCGGTCTTGGGGGTGTTCTTCTCCAGCACGATCACCGTGAAGCGCGAGACGCCGATCATGGGGCCGTGCAGGGCCACGTCCTTCACCTGGCGGATGTAGAGCACGTTCTTGAGGTGGTTGAGCATCACCGCCGAGTAGTTGAGCTGCTTGATCACGCCCGACTCGGAGGGGGCCATCTGGGAGATCATGGAGGTGATGA
>NZ_JBZVFJ010000110.1:0-13211 GCF_058402725.1 Fundidesulfovibrio sp.
AATTGCGGGGTCTGGGGGGATCATCCCCCCAGTGGGTCCAGGGCGGAGCCCTGGCGGGAGAGCCCAGAGAGGGCAGCGCCCTCTCTGGCAACCTGCGCGGCGCGCACGAAGTTGACGGCCCAATGTGGCGCTCCCAGCGCGTGGATGTGGGTGTAGGCGGCGAAGGTGTTTCCCAGTACCGCGCCATCCATGCCGTCAAGCATACCTGCGCCGCGTTCCATGCGCAGGGCCATGGTGGGCGGATCGCCGTGCCCGGTGTAGCTGGAGCGGGGGATGCAGCGCGAGTAATGGAATTCGTGCCCGCGCAGGGTCGTCCCTGCTGGATGGAAGGCGTTGGGCGCGGTCACCACTGCTTCTGCGTAACCCAGGCCTTGCGGCCTGTCGCAGAGGGTGGTGGCCAGGGGAAAGACGCCTGCCATGGGGTAGATGGACCCTCCGGCGTGGAGTTCCTCGCAGAGCACCATGAAGCCGCCGCACTCGGCATAGACTGGCGCACCGGATAGGGCCAGGGCGCGGACGTGTTCGCGCACGGCAATGTTGTCGGCCAGGGCGCGGGCCTGTGTCTCCGGGAAGCCGCCGCCCAGGTAGAGGCCGTGCAATTCGGGCCAGGGATCGGTGGCGAGGAGGCTGACAGGCGCAAGTTCCGCCCCGGCGCGGCGCAGTGCCTCGAGGTTTTCCTGGTAGTAGAACCAGAGAGCGGCATCGAGCACGTAGCCGATGCGCGGTTTGGGTCCGGGAAGTGTTTGCGGCCAGAGCGCTTCGGTTGCCGGGGCCATTGCGGGGGCCTGGCGGGCGATGTCCAGGAGCCTCTCCAGGTCGCAGTGGTCGGCCACGGTGCGGGCGATGCCGGAGAGGATGTCTTCCAGGCCTTCCTGCTCCCAGTTGGACATGAGCCCCATGTGGCGTTCGCTGATGGGGTTCTGCCGCAGTTTGGGGAGCATGCCCAGCACGGGGACGCCGGTGTACTCCTCGATGGTCTGGCGCAGGATGGAGCGGTGCCGGTCGCCAGCGGTGCGGTTGCAGATGACGCCCGCGAGCTTGAAACCCGGCTCGAAGGTGTTGCAGCCGAGCACCACGGCTGCGGCCGTACGGGTCATCTTGGTGGCGTCGAGGACGAGCACGAGGGGTGCGTCGAGCGTGCGCGCCAGTTGGGAAGTGGCCACGCTGCCCTTGGCGTCGCCTCCGTCGAAGAGCCCCCGATTGCCTTCCACCACGGCGAGGTCCAGGCCCTGTGCGCGTTCCACGAAGAGGGCGCGCACGGCATCGGGGTCCATGAGGAATGGATCGAGGTTGCAGGCAGGGCGGTTGGCGGCAAGGCCCAGCCAGGCTGCGTCGATGTAGTCGGGTCCTTTCTTGAAAGGCGCGACGGCTAGGCCCTTGCGAGCCCAAGCGCCAGCAAGGCCCAGCGAGACGATGGTCTTGCCGGAGCCGCCGGAGAGGCCGGCCAGGACGAGGCGGGGGATACGGATCATGGGGTGCGGCCCGTGGGCCGGACGCGAGTCCACGCCCCGCGCCCTTCATGCCGCGGCTGACGCCGCAGGCATGCGGGAGCGGGACGCGGGAAAGCTTTCAGGCGTTGCGGCCTACTCGCCTTCTTCGGTGGCGTGCTGCTTGCCGGCGCCCTTAAGGCCGATCATGGTGGTGGAACCGGAGGACCAGTATTCCAGGGTGCCTTCGGCGACCATCTTGTTGACCAGCTTGGAGACTTCCATCTTCTTCATGTCAGGCAGGAAGGCGTAGAAGTCCTTCAGGTAGAACTTGGACTTGTTGGTCTTGGACTTCAGGGTGTCGACGACGGTCTGCCTGGCTTGTGCTTCGTCCATTCTGAACCTCGCTTGTGTTGCCGGGGGCGCGGGTTTGAACCCGCGCCCCCGGTGGTTACGCTCTTAGAACTTGAAGTTGGTGGACTGACGCCAGGTGAAGTAGGCGGGATCGCGGAAGTCGTCGATCAGGTGGTGGGTGAACTCCAGCTCGGTCTTCTTGAAGAAGCTTTCCCAGCCGATGCGTTCGGCCCAGTCGCCCAGACGCTCGTACTTGTTGGCCTCGGCGGCGTAAACCTCGATGATCTTCTTGCAGACCTTGGCGAGGGTCGGCCAGCGGGGCGGCTCGTTGGGGATGAAGGCCACGGCGACCTTGGAGAACTTGGGCATGGAGATGCGGTTGGACACCTTGCCGCCGACCATGATGATCACGCCGTCGCCTTCCTTGTCGGAGAGGGGCAGCGAGGGGCACATGGTGTAGCAGTTGCCGCAGTACATGCAACGCTCGTTGTTCACCAGGATGGTGTTGACCTTCTTGCCGTCGAGCTCATGCTTGCCGGGCTTGAGGGCGCCGGTGGGGCAGGAGGCGATGGCGAGGGGGATTTCGCAGAGGTTGTCCAGGTACTCGTGGTCGATGATGGGCGGCTTGCGGTGGTAGCCCACGACGGCCAGGTCGGAGCAGTGGCAGGCGCCGCACATGTTCAGGCAGCAGGCCACGGCCACGCGGACGATGGCGGGCATGCGCATGTTGGTGAAGTCTTCGAACAGCTCGTCCATGATGATCTTCACGGTGCCCGAGGCGTCGGTGGCCGGGGTGTGGCAGTGGATCCAACCCTGGGTGTGGACGATGTTGGACACGGAAGCGCCGGTGCCGCCGACGGGGAACTTGAAGGAACCCTTGTCGAACTTGCGGGAGTTCAGGTCAGCCTTGAGGGCCTTGGCGGTCTCGAGGCTGGGGGTCATGAACTCGATGTTGTTGCGGGTGGTCCAGCGCAGGTAGCCGTCGCAGTACTTCTTGGCGATGGCGCAGGCCTCGCGGATGTACTCGGTGGACACCAGGCGGGCGGAGCCCACGCGGACGGTGTAGACCTTGTCGCCGGATTCGGCTTCGTGCACCAGGAGGCCGGGCTCCAGGATCTCGTGGGAAACCCACTTGCCGTAGTTCTTTTCCAGAACCGGGGGCAGGAATTCTTTGTAAAACCGCGGTCCGATGTCGGAGATGCGGTCTTCCATGGGCTTGTTGGGATTGTACCCGGAAGAAACGAACGCCATATCTTGTTCCCCCTTTTAGCGCTGGTGCAGTTTGCGGTATTCGTTGATGTCGCGGGACCAGCCGCCGGGCACCTCGTCTTCCTTCCAGAAGATGTAGGGGTTGGTGCGGGGCTCGCGGACATGCTGGGCCATGGGCTTGATGTTGGTGACTTCAAGCAGCTTCTGGAAGCCCAGGCGCTTGATGGTCTCGCCGAGGCGTTCGCGGTTCTTGCCTTCTTCCATCCACCAATCCCACACGAGCTCGACCACTTCCTTGATCTCGTCGTAGGGGTCTTCGCAGGGGATGAAGGGAACGAGCAGGGAGGACATCTGCGCGCCGTCCAGGATGGGGGCCTTGGCGCCCAGCAGGATCGAAGCGCCGCGCTCGTCGCCCACGCGAAGGGCCTTGGGCATGACGTTGATGCAGTGCATGCAGCGGTAGCACTCGGCGGTTTCGATGGTCAGCTTGCCGCCTTCATACTTCATGCACTTGGTGGGGCACAGGTCGATGACTTCCTTCTGGATGTCGAACTTGCCCCAGTCGCGACCGGCGTGGGCGCCGGCGTTGGGCGGAATTTCGCCGCCGACGTAGGCCTTCACGGCGGCCTGGTCGATCTTGATGTCGTCCTTCCAGGTGCCGATGATGGAGAAGTCGGAGCGGGCGATGGAGGCCACGCAGCCGTTGGGGCAGCCGTCGAACTTGAACTTGAACTTGTAGGGGAACTGCGGACGGTGCAGCATGTCCTGGTATTCGTTCGTGAACGTATGGCAGATGTGCTGAGCGTCCATGCAGGCGAATTCGCAGCGGCTCATGCCGATGCAGCAGGCCGGGGTGCGCAGGTTGGAGCCCGAGCCGCCGAGGTCCTGGTTGTGCTTGTGGGTCAGCTCGTAGAAGATCTCTTCCAGCTGGGGGGTGGTGGTGCCCAGCCAGATGATGTCGCCCGTGGAGCCGTGCATGTTGGTCATGCCGGAGCCGCGGAAGTCCCACAGGTCGCACAGTTCTTCCATGTACTCGGCCTTGTAGAACAGGCCGGAGGGCTGGGCGACGCGCACGGTGTGGAAGTGGGCCACGCCGGGGAACTTTTCGGGCTGGTCGCAGTAGCGGCCGATGACGCCGCCGCCGTAGCCGAACACGCCCACGATGCCGCCGTGCTTCCAGTGGGTGGTGCCGTCCTCGTAGGACATTTCAAGCAGGCCCAGCAGGTCGTCGATGACGTCCTCGGGGATCTGCAGTTCAAGGCCCTTCGGGTTCTTGTGGCGCACTTCCGCGGCATACTTCAGATCGGAGACGAAGCTGGGCCACGGACCGCTCTCAAGCTGGTCCAGCAACGGGGTCGGGTGTTTCGCCATGTGTTCCTCCAAAAGAGTTGTAAGAGTTACAGCCCTGTTTACGAAAATCGCGCCCCGCCCTCGCGGAGGCGACGTTTTCCCGACAACTGCCCAGGAGCCACGCTATCGGGGCCCTGACGCGGACATCCTCAGGACGGACCTGAAAGAGAAGTATCAGGGATTGCAGCCAATCCACTCAAAATACCACGCGCGTGAAGTTTCTAACATGGAATGTTCCGGGCTGCAAAGGAAATTCAATCCCGGAACATCCCTACCTTTCAGGGCAAATTTCGCCCGCCCGAAGCCCTCCCGAAGGGCTTGCGCGCCGCCCTCGGGACGCGTAGGCAACCCGCGCGGACCCCGCCGAAGCGCCCGGCGGCCGCTCCCGTTATCATTTTCACAAAGTATCGCGAACAAAGCAACCCATGGATCACGCGCCCGAAGCCCCAGTCTGCCGCCGCTGCGGCCGCTGCTGCCAGGCGGGGCCGCCCGCCCTGCACCGAGACGACCTTGAACTCCTGGCCGCCGGGACCATCGCGCGCGAGCGCCTCGTCACCCTGCGCGCCGGGGAACTCGCCAGGGACAACGTCCGGGGCGGTCTGGCCCCGCTTGCGCGCGAACTGGTGCGCCTAGCCACAGCCGACACGGGCCACGCCTGCGTGTTCCACGACCCCGACCGGGCCTGCTGCGCCATCCACCACGCCCGCCCCGCCGAGTGCCGGCTTCTTTTCTGCCAGGACCCGCGAGCCCTCGAACACTACTACACCAGAGACCGCCTGACCAGGGCTGATCTCGTCCCCCAGGACGGGGCGCTGGCGGAGCTGGCGCGCTTCCACGACAAGACCTTTCCGGCGGCGGAGGTCATGGCCTTGGCCAGGCAGGCGGCTGACGGATCGGCTGCGGCCCGAGCGGAGCTCTCCGAACTGGCGCGCGCCGAGGAGCGCTTCCGCCGCGCCTTCCTGGAGCGCACCGGAGCCTCCTCCGGAGAGATCGACTTCCTCTTCGGGCGAGCCCTGCCCCGCCTGTGCGCTCCGTTCGGCGTGCGTATCCCCTGTTGATCCGCTGAGCGGACCGCTCGAAGTCTTGCGTCCCATCGTGGACACCGTACGTGGAATTGTTTATTGTAGCATTCCGCATCCCAGCAGTCGTTTCAAGCTTTCCATCCCGTGCGGGAAGCGGGAGGCAACCTCCTTGAACTACGAGCCCAGCGCAGAAGAGAAGCTCCGCCGCGAACTGGACGAGGCGCGCCAGCGCATCGCCCGGCTCGAGGAGCGCCTGGGGGCGGCGTCCCCCACCCAGGCCGGCTTGTACGACCGCGACTCAAGCAGCGCCACAACCAGCGAATTCGCGCACATCCTCCTGGACACCCTCCACGAGGCCGTGGTTGCCTGCGACGCCCAGGGACGCCTGATCCTCTTCAACCGCACGGCGCGGGAATGGCACGGCAGGGACGCCGCCCCCCTCGGGCCGGACGAATGGGCCGAGGGCTACGGGCTCTTCGAGGCCGACGGAATCACCCCCCTGGCCAGGGACCGCATCCCCCTCGCCCTGGCCCTCTCCGGCAGGCGCGTGCGCGACGCCGCCATGACCGTGCGCGCGCCCGGCCAGCCCCTGCGCCACCTGGAGGCCGACGCGGCCCCCTTCCACGACGAGCGGGGAAACCTCCTGGGCGCGGTGACCACGCTGCGCGACGTGACGGCCCGCAAGGCCCTGGAGCGCGCCCTCGAATCGGACCGCGCCCAGCTGGCCCTGGCCATGGACATGGCCCGGCTGGTCCGCTGGGAGCGCGACCTCTCCACCAACGTCTACACGCTCAATCCGGCCTTTTATGCCCTCTACGGCACCACTGCGGAACAAGAGGGCGGCATGGACATGCCCATGGACGTGTACCTGCGGGAGTTCGTCCACCCGGAGGACCAGGAATCGGTCTCCTCGGCGGTCATGAAAAGCCGCTCCGAGGCGTCTTCCGGGATTTCCTCGGCCGACCACAGGATCATACGGCGCGACGGCTCCGTCCGCCACATCACCGTCCGCCACACCACCCTGCTCGACGAGTCGGGCCGGCCCGTCAAACGCGTCGGGGCCAACCAGGACATCACCGAACGCAAGGAACTGGAGAGTTCCCTGGAGACGCGCTCCGCGCAACTGGCTCTGGCCATGGACATGGCCCGGCTGGCCCGCTGGGAGGCCGACCCGGCCACCGGCGTGCTCTCCCTGAACGACCAGTTCTACGCCCTCTACGGCACCTCCGCAGAGCGCGAGGGCGGCTACCGCATGAGCTACGAGCGCTACGTCCGGGAATTCTTCCACCCCGACGACATCCCGCTCTTCACCCAGGCCGCCATGGCTCAGCTGAACAACACCGACCCCAGGGCCGTGCACACCCTGGTGCACCGCATCCTCCGCCGCGACGGCGAGATGCGCCACATCCGCGTACGCTTCTTCACCATGTCCGGCCCGGGTCCCAAGCGGGTGGTCGGGGCCAACCAGGACATCACCGAGCAACGCCTGGCCGAGGAACGCCTGCTGCAGACCACCGAACGCCTCCAGGAGGCCCAGCGCATCGCACAGGTGGGCGACTGGGACTGGGAGCCGGAGACCGGCCAATCCTTCTGGTCCGACCAGACCTACCACATCCTCGGCCTGGACCCGGTCGGCCCGCCCGGAACCTACGACACGGTCCTCAGGCTGATGCACCCCGAGGACCGGCTGCCTTACATCGACACGGTGAACCGGGCGCTGGCCACGGGCCAGCCCTACGAACGGGAACTCCGCCTTGTCCGGCCCGACGGCGCCCATGTCCACCTTCTGGTGAAGGGTCGGCCCATCCTGGACGCGGCCGGAAAAGTGGAGCGCCTCCACGGCACCGTGCAGGACATCACCGCCCGCAAACAGTCCGAACAGGCCCTGCTGGAGAGCCGGGAACGCCTGAGGCGGTTCACCGAGCGGGTGGAGGAGTCGCTGCGCAAGACGCGCACCGTGCTGGACCAGATTCTCGAATGCATGCCCTCGGCCCTCATCGCCGTGGACCCCCGGGGCGTGGTGACCCACTGGAACAAGTGCGCCCAGGAGTTCTCCGGCAAGTCTCCGGCCGAGGCCCTGGGCGCGCCCCTGGACGAGGCCTTCCCCTGGCTCTCCGGGCAGATGGCCTCGGTGGAGCGGGCCATGCTGACGGGGAGCCCCACGGGGCAGGAACGCGCGCCCTTCACGCGCGGCGACGAGACGCGCCTGCTCGACATCATGATCTATCCCTACGGAGAGGGCGAGACGGAAGGGGCCGTGCTGCGCCTGGACGACGTGACCGTGCGCGCCGCCATCGAGAACCGGATGGTGCAGACGGAAAAGATGCTCTCCGTGGGCAGCCTGGCGGGAGGCATGGCCCACGAGATCAACAACCCCCTTTCGGGCATCCTGCAGTCTGCCCAGATCATCCGGCGCAGGCTCGCCCCCGGGGCGCTGGCCAACATCCAGGCCGCGCAGCGGGCCGACTGCTCCATGGAGGCCATCCTGACCTACCTGGAAAATCGGGGAGTGCTCACGTTCCTGGACGCCATCGAGCAGTCGGGCAGACGGGCCAACGCCATCGTCCGGAACATGCTCGGCTTCATCCGCAAGAGCCCCACGCTCAAGGCCCCCGCCGCGCTGCAAGACATCCTGGAGCGCGCCGTTGACCTGGCTTCCACCGACTACGACCTGAAAAGGAACTTCGACTTCCGACGCATCCGCATCGAGCGGCACTACCAGCCGGACATGCCGGACGTGCCCTGCGCGGCCATGGAGATCGAGCAGGTGGTCTTGAACCTGCTGACCAACGCCGCCCATGCCCTGACCTGCCGCAACTCCGGGGATCGCGAACCGGGCATCGTCCTGCGCGTGCGCCTCTGCGACGGCTGCGCGGTGCTGGAGGTGGAGGACAACGGCCCCGGCATGGACGAGGACACCCGGCAGAAGATCTTCGAGCCCTTCTTCACCACGAAAAAGCCCGGCGAAGGCACCGGACTGGGGCTGTCGGTGTCCTATTTCATCATCACCCGCAACCACGGCGGGTCCTTCAACGTGGAGTCGCGGCCGGGCGCGGGGACGCGCTTCACCATCTCCCTGCCCCTGGAGGACAGCCGGGCCTCCTGCATCGCCGCCCCCTGAGACGCCTCTCGAACAGCGCCCGTCCGCGCGGCCCGCTCCAGGCAGACGCCGGAAGGCTCCGGACAAGGGTCGCCCCGCAACCTTGCGAACCGAGAGCAGGTGCGGGGCTTTCCGACGACGCAGCCGAAAGGGAGTTTTCGGACCCCGAAACGCCCGGGACGGCACAGAAAGGACTCGGGGCCGGACGCGGGGCCGGGGCGTGCCGACGCCGCCGCTCGCCGCCCCGGTCGGTCGGGCTCCCGCCTACTGGGCCTGGGCCGGGTTGCCGTAGTCGAAGAGGCGGCGGCAGTACTTCTCGCACCAGTCCGTGGCGTTGCGGACGGAGCCGTCGCAGCCGCGCATGGCGTCCTCGCGCCACTTCATGGTCTGCATCTGGTTGCAGCCCTTGATGCAGTCGGCCTTGCTGGTCTGTTCCTGCTGCAAGAACCCCCTGTAGTCCTCGCAGAGGTTGTCGTCCCAGCAGCCGGACCCCTGCTGCATGGGCCAGCAGAAGCCGTAGAATTCGCTCAGGGTCAGGGGCCGGTCGGCCCCGGCGCAGCCGGCCAGGGACAACAGCAGCAACGCGGTCAGGACGTGGCGCATGCCCACCTCTAGCTTTTCATGTTGACGTATTGCAGGGGCACTTCCAGGCCCGATCCGCCCAGAAGGCGCATCACTTCCTGGAGGTCGTCGATCTTCTTGCCGGTCACGCGGACCATGTCGTCCATGATCTGGGTCTGCACCTTGATCTTGGAGTCCTTCACCAGGGCCACGATCTTGCGCGCCGTGTCCTTGTCCACGCCTTCCTTGATCTTGGCTTCCAGGCGCATGAGCGAGCCGCCTGCGGGCTTGGCCTCGCCGAACTCCACGCTTTTCACGTCCACCTTGCGCTTCACCAGGTTGCCGATGAGCATCTCGCGCACGGCCTTGGCGCGCATCTCGCTTTCGGTGGTCACCACCAGGGTCTTGTCCTTCTTGTCCAGGCGGACCTCGGTCTTGGAGCCCCGGAAATCGAAGCGCGTGGCGATCTCCTTCACCGTATTGTTCACGGCGTTGTCCACTTCCTGCAGGTCCACCTTGCTCACGGCGTCGAACGAGGGCATCTTTCCTCCGGGTTGGGTTCTTGCTCCCGATCCTAGCGGCTGGCCCGTCCAAAGGCAAGCGCACCGAACGGAGGCCCCATGAACGAACGCAGAACCAGGCTCCTCTCCCCGGGCACGGAAGGCTCAGGCCCGGTGCTCTACTGGATGCACCGCGACCACCGCGCCCGCGACAACTGGGGCCTGGCCCAGGCTTTCCTGCTGGCCCGCCGCGCCGGGTGCGGCGTGGCCGCCTTCCACTGCCTGGACCCGGACTACCCAGCCCCCAATCCGGCCCACGTGCGCTTCCTCCTGGACGGCCTGGAAGAGACCGCCCGGAGCCTGGAAGCCCTGGGCGTGCCCTTCGCGCGCCTGCTGGGCGATCCGCCCGTCCAGGCCGCGCGCCTGGCCCGGGCCGTGGACGCCCGCGCCGTGGTGACCGACTTCGACCCGCTGCGCCACAAGCGCCGCTGGCTCCGGGACGCCGCCCAGGCCATTGCCTGCCCTCTCTACGAGACCGACTCGCGCAACACGGTCCCCTGCTTCGCGGCCTCCGACAAACGCGAGACGGCCGCGCGCACCCTTCGCCCAAAGACCCGCAGGCTCCTGCCGGAATTCCTGGAGGAGTTCCCCGCCCTGCCCGTGCAGGAGCGCCCCCCTCTCCTGCCCGCGCACCCGGGACTCCTGGGCCTGGAGCAGGCCCTGCCGCGCCTTGCCGCGGCGCGTGCGCCGCAGGGTTTCACGCCCGGGGAGGCCGCAGCGGCGGCGGCCTTGGAACGCTTCATCGTGGGCGGGTTCGCAGGCTACGCCCAGGCCCGCAACGATCCCTCCCGGGACGCCCAGTCCGGGCTCTCGCCCTGGCTGCACTTCGGCATGCTCTCGGGCCAGCGCGCGGCCCTGGCGGCGGCCTCGGCCGAGGCCCCGGAGGAGGACCGCCAGGCCTTCCTGGAAGAACTCATCGTCCGGCGCGAGCTGGCCGACAATTTCTGCCTCCACGCCCCGGACTACGACCAGCCCTCCTGCTTTCCTTCCTGGGCCAGGGCCTCCCTGGAGAAACACCGGGGCGACCCGCGCCCGGCCCTGTACTCCCGCGACCGGCTGGAGGCCGCCCGCACCGCCGATCCCGCCTGGAACGCGGCCCAGACCGAACTGCTCCGCACGGGCAAGATGCACGGCTACATGCGCATGTACTGGTGCAAGAAGCTCCTGGAATGGACCCCCTGCGTGGAGGAGGCCCAGGCCGTGGCCGTGGACCTCAACGACCGCCTCTCCCTGGACGGGCGCGACCCCAACGGCTACGCGGGCATCGCCTGGTCCCTGGGCGGCGTGCACGACAGGCCCTGGGGCGAGCGCCCCGTGTTCGGCGTGGTGCGCTCCATGACCCTGGCCGGCCTGCGCCGCAAGTTCGACGTGGAGGCCTACGCCGCCCGGGTCCGGGAAGCTGGCTGAACGGGACGCGCCGCGAATATTGCTCGACATTCCGCGCGCAGGGTGTATTCAGAAAAGGTAGACTCGCATGTCCCACCCCTACAGGACCACGCCATGTCTGCTGATCAGGCAAGCATTCGGGAGGTGTTGGCGTCCCTCCCCCTCTGGCTCGTTCTCGCCGCCGCCCTGGCCTCGGGCGCGGCGGTCTTCCTGTGGCTCAGGCTGCGCGCGGCCCGCAAGGACTTTGCCGCCCGCCAGCGCGACTGCCGCGAACTGGAGCAGCTCTTCACCTTCAGCCTGGACATGCTCTGCTCCCTTGGGCCGGACGGCCGCTTCGTGCGGCTCAATCCCGCCTGGGAACTCACCCTCGGCTACCGTCAGGAGGACCTGGCGGGCAGACGCTACGACGAACTGATCCACCCAGACGACCAGTCCGCCGTGCGCCGGGCCGCCGACCGGCTGCGCGGGAAGCAGTCCGTGACGGTGTTCGTCTGCCGCATGCGGCGCAAGGACGGCGCCTGGCGCTGGATCGAGTGGAACGCCCAGCACCGCGACGGCGTGGTGGTGGCCGCCGCGCGCGACGCCACCGACCGCCTGGAGTCCCTGGCCGCCCTGCACGAAAGCGAGGAGCGCTTCCGCTCGCTCCTGGACAACGTGGAGGCCGTCTCCGTGCAGGGCTACGGCCCCGACGGCACGGTGGAATACTGGAACAAGGCCTCGGAGGTCATCTACGGCTACACCCGCCAGGAGGCCCTGGGCCGCAACCTGACCGACCTGATCATCCCCCCCGCCATGCGCGGCGAGGTGCGCGCGGCCGTGGCCCACATGGCCTCCACGGGCCTGCCCATCCCGGCCTCGGAGCTGGACCTCCTGCGCAAGGACGGCACCACGGCCCAGGTTTTCTCCAGCCACGCCGTGGTGCACACCGCGCGGGGCAACACGGCGCTTTTCTGCATCGACGTGGACCTGGGGCCCCTCAAGGACGCCCAGGCCGCACTGCGCGAGAGCGAAGAGCGCTTCCGCCAGCTGGTGGAATGCGCGGGCGACGCCATGTACCTCACCGACATGGAAGGCAGGCTCGTGGAGGTGAACTCCGAGGCCGAACGCCAGACAGGCCGCACGCGCTCGGAGCTTCTCGCGATGTCCATCACGGACCTGGACCTGGGCCGCGACGACGAGAACCTGGCCCTGTTCGCGCGCGACATCAGCGAGAACCGCCTGGCCGTCTTCGAGACACGCATGCGCCACAGCCAGGGGCACGACTTCCCCGTGGAGGTGCGCGTGGTCCACATGGAGCGCGGCGGCCGGGGATACATGCTGGGCAGCGCCCGCGACATCTCCCTGCGAAAGCGCGAGGAGGAGGTGCTCACCGAAGCCAACCTCACCCTGACCGCCATCCTGGAGAGCGTGCCCTCGGAGGTGAACGTGGTGGACGTTCAGACGCGCGAAATCCTGTTCATGAACCAGGCCATGAAGGAGGCCTTCGGCCGCGACCACACGGGCGAGGTCTGCCACAAGGCCTTCCGCTCCTGCGAGGCCCCCTGCGCCAAGTGCGACATGGAGATCCTCATGGCCCGGGACGGCGCGGCTTCGGCCCCCAGGCTCTGGGAGGACTACAACCCCGTCTCGCGCCGCTGGTACCTCAACCACGACCGCGTGGTGCGCTGGTTCGACGGACGCCTCGTGCGCGTGCAGATGTCGCTGGACGTCACGGCCCGCAAGGCCGTGGAGGAGCGCATGGCCGCCTCGCTCAAGGAGAAGGAGGTGCTGCTCTCCGAGGTGCACCACCGGGTGAAGAACAACCTCCAGATCATCTCGAGCCTGTTGAGCCTTCAGGCCGAGAGCCTGGAGCATCCCCAGGCCCTGGACGTGCTCGCCGAGAGCCAGGGCCGCGTGGCCTCCATGGCCATGATCCACGAACAGCTCTACAGCACCCACGACTTCGGGCGCATCGAGGCCGGGGACTACCTGGAGCGCCTGCTGCCCCGCCTGGCCCAATCCTACCGCCAGGGGCGCGACATCCGCCTGGAGACCTCGCTGGACATGGTGACCCTCACTCTGGATCAGGCCATCCCCTTCGGGCTCATCGTCAACGAACTGGCCACCAACGCCTTCAAGCACGGCCTGTGCGACGTCGCGCGGGGCAGACTGCGCGTCTCCCTGTCCAGGGGGGGGAGCGAGGAGGAACTGGCGGTCGAGGACAACGGCCTTGGCCTGCCCGAAGGGTTTACGCTGGACGGGG
>NZ_JBZVFJ010000111.1:0-13110 GCF_058402725.1 Fundidesulfovibrio sp.
GTCGCGCCGCCGGGCGATGTCCACGGCCGCCACGTGGAGCCCCTGCCCCGCGCGCGACCAGTTGAGGATGGCCAGGCCCTTCAGGCGCGCTTCGATGCGGAAGCGCCCCGGGCCGTAGCACTGGTCGATGAAGGCGTCGTACTTGTGCTCCAGGGTCCAGAGCTCGTCCGGGGGCAGGGCGCGGAAGGCCTCGCGGTCCGCCGGGGGGATCACCGGGGCCAGGGAGGGGTTGTGGAGCACGGTGCCGGGGTTCACGCGCGGCATCTTGGCCACCCCGTACATCATGAGATCCCCGTTGTGCTGCCCCACAAGGACGCGGTCGTTGGAGACGAAATCGAGCCCGTGGTTCATCAGGTGCAGGGCCAGGGTGGACTTGCCCATGCCCGAGAACCCGGCCAGGGCCAGGCCCTGACCCCCGTGGGCCACGCCGGCCGCATGGCCCAGCAGACAGCCCTGGTGGAGCTTGTGCTCGATGAAGCGGTTGTTGACGAAGTTCACCACCTGGTTTGGGTTCTCCCGGCAGGGGCCCAGGGCCAGGTTGCGCCCCTCGCCGAAGACGAACACCATGCCCGTGAGGCGCTTGCGCACCACGCGCCCGTCGGGGAGGTCGGCGTACTCCTCCTTGACCTTGGTCTTGCCCGGGTCCGGCTCGCGCACGGCGTAGCGCAGGCCCAGGTCCTGGGGCGGGGTTTCCAGGGCCAGCATCTGGCAGGGCGCGGGCGGAGCCGCGTCGTCGACTGCCAGGAAGTCGCGGAAGTAGGCGCGCAGCCAGTCGGCCAGTTCGAGGTCGTTGGTGCGCAGGTCGGCGCGCCAGCCGCCCAGGGCCAGGCGCACGGCGTGGGGCGCGGCCCATTCGGAGGCGTAGCGGTCCATGAGCCGGGCGACGGAGGCCGCCGGGGAGGATGCGGTGGTTGCGCTCACGGCAGCACCTCCAGCACATATTTGGCGTAGGCCTGGGCCGCGTCGATGCCGCAGGCGTCCAGGAGCCCGAGGAATCCGCCGAAGGCCGAGACCTCGAAGACGATGGGGCCTTGGGCCGTCTCGGCAACGTCCACGCAGGTGAAGGCCATGTCGAAGAGCGACTGGGCCTTCTCGGCCAGGGCCACGATCTCGGGAGAGGGCTCGTGGGCCACGTAGCGCCCTCCTGCGGCCGTGGTGGTGTTCCAGCTCGACCCGCCGGACTTGCGGGCGTAGGTGGCCAGGTATTTGCCGCCCAGGTAGGTGACGCCCAGGTCCTTCTCCAGGGGCGGGAGCATCTTCTGCAGGTACATCACCGCGTTGCCCGCGTCCTTGAAGGCCTGCACGCGCCGCAGGGCGTCCGGACCCGCCTCGATGACCTCCATGCCCCGGGCCTTGGTGGAGTACAAAGGCTTGAACACGGCGCGACCGAAGCGCTCCACGGCGTCGCGGGCCTCCTCCACGTCCTCGGTGACCACCGTGGGCGGCATGGGCAGCCCGGCGGCGCGCAGCGTGACCGTGCAGCTCAGGCGGTCCACCAGGCGCAGGATGGACGAGGGCCGCGAGAACACGGGCAGGCCCCGCAGCTCCAGGAATCGCAGCATCTCCAGGCGGTCGAGCACGTCGGGGGAATACTGGGGGGCGATCTTCTTGACGATCAGGGCGTCCAGTTCCAGGAGGTCCTGCCCCTCGTGGCGCACGGTCCCGGCGTCCAGGTCCAGCACGGCCTTGTCCAGGTCCACCAGGAGGCGGAATCCCGTGAGCTTTTTGCACGCGTCGGCCAGGATCTCCGAGGACCAGCCGTCCGTGAGCCCTACAACTCCGATCTTCTTCATCACGGCTCCTTGGCCTCAGTAGATGAGCACGGCGTCCGGCAGGACGTACGCGCTCCAGGGTTTGCCGGAATCCCCGAAGTCCGCGGCGGACTCCAGGAGGTAGACCCCGCGCAGGAACATCTCCCGCGCGAAGCCCTGGTTGAACTCGAAACGGCTGGACGTGATGAAGGAGCGGGCCAGGCCCAGGGCGAGGCGGGCCTCGAAGGAGGCGTCTCCGGCCTCGACGGCGAACTCGCGCGAGAAGGCCAGGAACTGGCGGATCACGCGGTCGAGCCGGGCGCGCAGCAGGGTGTCCAGCACGGGAAGGCGGAAGTTGGAGAGGAGAAACACCGACACGTCCTGGACGTAATCGGTGTCGCGGGAGCGGTGCAGGTCGATGTAGTGGATGCGCTCCTCGTCGTGGGAGTAGACGATGTTGTTGCTGTTGAAGTCGCCGTGGATGAGCACGCTGAAGGGGGCCTCGAGGGAGGCCTCGGCCTCCTCGGCGCGGCGGAGCACCTCGTCGAAGCCGGGGATGCGCCTGCCCGCCAGGCGCATCTCGCCCCGGCGGAAGCCCGGGTGCATGCGGAACACGTCGTCCAGGCGGGAGGAGAGCTGGCGCACGTAGCCCGCCTTGACGGGCTCGGGGCGGCGGGTGTCCTGCCAGAGCTGGCGGGTGGTCTGCTCCAGGACGAAGGTGGCGTTGGCGGCGATCTCGGGCGCGCCGGAGAGCACCACCTCCTGGTAGGTGCAGCCGCCCAGGTATTCCATGAGCATGCTGGCCGAGTCGCCGTCCACATGGAAGGCCTGCACCTTGGGGGGCAGCCCGGGCATCACGGCCTCCCAGCGGCGGATGTTCTCGGCCTCCGCGCGCAGCTTCACGGCGTTGCCTTCCTTGAAGAGCACGCCGCTGGAGCGCGGCCCCTTGCGTCCGGCGTCCACCCGGCCGATGCGGCAGCCCGAGCGCGTGCCCCAGATGGATTGGAACTCGCCGTCGGTGATGGGCACGTCCCGGCCCAGCCCCGTGAGGCTCTCCTTGAGGGCCTCGAACTGGTGGATCTTGAACTTCTCGCCCACGGCGGCGAAGATCACGGCCTCGCCGATGTTCAGGATGGTGTCGCCCATGCGCTCCAGATAGCGGAAGATGTTGTGGGCGGTGATGCAGTTCTCGGGGGATTCGCCCGTGCGCAGGTCGCGCAGGACCATGTCGAAGTTTTCCTTGAACAGGGCGTCCAGGGTCACTTCGGCGCGGCAGATCTTGAAGGCCAGGGTGATGTCCTGGTTGAAGAGGGCCTTCACCACCAGGCGCAGGGCCTTGATGATCTCGGCGAAGAAGGCCTTGTAGTCGTAGCGTTTGATGAAGGCCGGGTCGCGCAGGTACTGCGACTGCATGACGATGTTCACCGCATGGTCGGCCAGGCGCTCCAGGTTGGAGGTGATGATGTTCACGGCGCGGGCCATGTCGATGGCGCGCTTGTCGCCGCCGAACCCGGTGTGGATGCGCGAGAAGCACTTGTTCTCGATGACGCTCTTGAGGTTGTCGATGTAGTCGTCGCGGCTTTCGATCTTGGTGACGAGGCCGGGATCCGGGTTTTCGAGCACCTTCAGGGTGTTTTCCACCTGCTTGGTCACTTCCAGGACCATGAAGCGGAAGTTCTCCTCCACGCCTTCCAGAAAGCGCATGGCTATTCCCCGCCTCCGGGCCGGACCACCAGGAGGTCTTCCTCGTGTTCCTTCTCGGCCGTTTTCTCGCGCCAGGCGAACTTGAGGGCCAGCTTCATGCGCCCTTCCCTGGCCTTGGCCTCCACGGCGAAGCCCAGGAGCCCCGTCGGGGACATGACGAAGCGGGCGTCCTTGCGCTCGAAGAGGATGCTGCCGCGCTCGATGCCGTCGGCCAGGGCGCGCAGGTAGGCGGCCAGGCTCTCGGCGTCCTGCACGGACTGGTAGGAGAACTTGCCCTCGCGCGAGGGCTGTTCGGGATCGTAGGGTGTGTCCATCGTCGCTCCGTGGGCCTCAGCCGAGGCGGGCCCGGTATTCGTCCATGACGGTCTTGCGGCTCACCCCCGCCACGATGAGCCCCTTGGCGATGCCCAGGTCGTCCCAGGCGGGCTGGAGGCCCACCTCGCGGGCGGCCTTGTCCCTGTCCTGCTCCTCGGGCTTCTTGAGCTTCTCGCTCATGTGGCAGTCGTCGCCCATGAAGATGAGCAGGGGCCTGTCCTTGTGGTAGCCCCGGCGGTTCTGGTCGAGCACCACGCTGATGAGGAACTCCGTGTACTGCTGCGACTGAGGGTTCCACACCTCGATGCCGTCCACGTCGTAGTTGCGCAGGAGGATGGGCCAGAACTGCTCCGGGTGCGGGATCACCACGCCAGCGCCCAGGGCGCGCGCCTCCTCGATCACCTCCGAGGCCCGGTAGAAGTAGGCCATGGAGAAGTTCTCCTTCACCACCTCCTTCACGGCCTTGGCGTACACCTGCACCTTGTTTATCAGGCGGTCGTCGTAGAATTCGCGCAGGCAGTCCAGGTAGTTGCGCACGAGTTTGTTTTTCACGGCGTCTTCGGGAGTGCGCATCTCGTGGGCCGAGAGCATCTCGCGCAGCCGGGCGGCGTGGATGGCCGTGAACTCCACCACCTCCTCGTCGGAGCCCGCGGCGCGCGCGGCCTTCTGGCGACGCTCCTCCCAGGCCGGGGCGCACAGGGCGTCCAGGTACTCGAAGAGCTGCGAGGAGCGGTACTTGAAGGTGTGGCGCAGCATGTTCCTGAGCACGCCCGCCTGCTCCACCCGCTCGGCCTTGAGGTGCACGAGCAGCTGCACCTTGCGGTTGAAGCCGTGGGAGTAGCAGTCCACCTCCACGCCCGCGTAGCCGTCCCAGGTCATGATCTGGTTGTGCTGGGTGGGGATGATCAGCTGGTCGCGGGCGTTGGGGTACATGGCCTCCAGGCGCTCGCGGATGAGATCCAGCGGGACCTGCTCTGGATGCCAGTGCACGGCCAGCACGAACTCCTGGCGGGGGTGCGCGGCGGGCGGCGTGCGCACCGCCCGGGCCTGCTCGGGGCTGACGCCCGCGCAGGTGAGGGCCAGGTAGGTTTCCATGTCCCAGTCGGTGACTTCACGGGGAAGGCTGGCCAGGTCGAATTCCTGGCAGGCCTTGCCCCCGGCCTTGACGAGCCCGAAGGTCTTGACGGTCACGGAGACCTCCTAGGCGTGGCGGGAGTGGCACTCCCGCTTGAGCCGGGCCAGTTCGCCGTAGGCCAGGCCCAGGGCCTCCAGATCGCCCTGTTCCAGGGCCTGCTCGAAGGCCTGCACGGCGTCCAGGTAGTGGGCGTAGTATTCGTCGCCCTTGCCGGAATAGGCGCACATGAGCCGCGAATCGGCCAGGAAGCTCCGGGCCTCCTGGAGCGGGGGCAGCTGCCCGGCGGCCAGGGCCTGGCCGATGGCCTTGAAGGTGTATTTCATGTGCTTCTTGAGCGAGGAGTACTTGGGCAGGGGTTCCTCGCCCTCCTCATCCGGGGCGTCCTCCCCGGGCGCGGCCGCCGGACGGGGAAACTTCACGGAGAGCTTGGCCGCGAAGCCCTCGGGCCAGCCGGCCTTGAGCGAAATCTTCAGGGCCTTGAAGCCCTCCAGGGGCTGGGGGCCGGTGTCCGTGGCCAGTTCGCCCGCGTCCAGGGCGTCGGCCAGGCCGCGCAGCCATGCCGAGAGACCCGCGCGGTCCAGCGCCGCCTCCGCCTTGTACTTGCCTGATGTCGCCATGTGGTTTCCTCCCGTGATTCCGGTGAAGGACTAGCCTCTACCATCAACCGGGATCGAGGCAAGGAGCTTCTAGCAGCCTTCCCGTGACGAATCGGTGACCGCCCGCCGGACCCGGCAGAACTTTCCCAAGGCATCAATCTTGCAAAACCGTCGCGATGACACCTTCCACCAGGAGAGCCTCCATGCGCAAGTCCGCAAGGCGACCTTCGACGGTCTGGCTGCTGGGCCTGGCGGGACAGCCCGCCAAGCGCATCCGTCAGGCCGTGGGGACCCTGGCCGAGGTCCGCCGCATCGACCCGCGCGACCTGCCCGGCCAGCCCGAGTACGACCGCGCCGCCCCCCTGGCCGTGTTCCTGGACCTGGCCTCCTGGCGCGCCCTGCGCGACGACGCCCCCGCCTGGCTGGCGGGCGCGCGCCGCGTCCTGGTGCTCTCCGAGGGCGAGGAGGCCCAGCACGGCGAGGTGCTCTCCCAGGGCTTCCTGGCCTGCCTCTCCCCGCCCCTGGGCAAGGCGCGCATCGTGGCCGCCCTGGAGGCCGCCCGAGAGAACGAGAGCGCCCTGGAGGACATCTCCCGCCTGCTGGGCGAGGCCCAGCGCGAGCGCGACATGCTGGTGCAGGAGAACGGCCGCCTGGCCTTCTTCCAGCAGCTCATGGCCCGGGCCATGTCCTCCCTGGAGCTGCCCGCCGTTCTCGCCGGGCTGCGGGAGGACCTGGGCCTGGCCTTTCCCGTCTCCGAGGTGCTGGCCGTGTTCTGGGGCGCCTCGCCCGAGTGCGAACTCTTCGTGGCCGAGGGCCTTTCGACCCAGGCCCGCTCCGCGCGCACGGACTACCTCCTGGACCTGGCCGCAAGGCTGCGCGGGCAGCCCTCCGGCCAGTTCCGCACCCACGCCGTGCCCGGCGGCGACCAGGCCGCCCCCGTGGCGCCCGGCCGCGCCCTGCTGGTGCCCCTGCGCCACGGCAAGGAGGCCTTCGGCTGCCTCTCCGTGCTCATCCACCGCGACCTCTCCCGCCAGGAGCAGGAGACCGCGCGCCAGGCCCTGCAGCAGCTGGCCCCCAGCCTGAAGAACGGCCTGGACTACCTGCTCATCAAGCGCCGCGCCGACCGCGACGGCCTCACCGGCCTCTTCAACCGCCGGACCCTTGACGCCCGCCTGGAGCAGGAGCTCAAGCGCCACATGCGACACCGGGAGGGTTTCGCCCTGATCCTGGCCGACATCGACCACTTCAAGAAGGTCAACGACGTGCACGGCCACCTGGCGGGCGACGCCGCCCTGCGCCACGCCGCCCAGGCCATGGACGCGGGGCTGCGCTCCACCGACTTCCTGGCCCGCTACGGCGGCGAGGAGTTCGCGGCCATCCTGCCGCACACCGGGGCCTCCCAGGCCTGGATGCTGGCCGAACGCCTGCGCCGCCGCGTGGGGGCGCACCCCCTGCGCTACGCCGGGCGCACCATCGCCCTCACCGTGTCCATCGGCCTGTCCGCCTTCGTGCCGGGCCAGGCCGCCACGCCCGCCTCCCTGCTGGCCCAGGCCGACCAGGCCCTCTACGCCTCCAAGCATGCAGGGCGAAACCGCGTTTCCATCGCCCCCAACCGCGAAGATCTGCGCGAGGCCTACCGCGAAGGAGCGCTCCAGGCCGGCTAGACCGCTCCGGCCTTCCGCCGCGTTTTCCTTCACGCCGCCCTCCGCGCGCCGCACGATCCTGCGTTCCACCGGCGGTTTCCTGACGCCGCCGCGCGCCCCTTGCCACCACTCCCCGCCGGGCGTAGACCCGACGCCTTCATCCCACGCAAGGACGCTCCATGGACTCCGCGCTCCCCGCCTGTCTTGCCGCCGCCGTGCTGGCTGGCTTCATCCAGGGTTTTTCCGGCTTCGGCTCCGTGCTGGTGGCCCTGCCCGTGCTCCTGGCCGTGCTCGATCTGCGCGAGGCCGTGCCCCTGGTGAGCCTTCTGGCGCTCTCCATCAACGTGGTCATGGCCACGAGGCTGCGCGGGCACATCCAGTTCCGCTCCATGCGCCTGCTCTTCGCCAGCTCCCTGCCGGGCATGGCCGTGGGCGGCTGGATCCTCGAAGGCGCGCCCGACAGCCTCATCAAGGGCCTCCTGGGCGGGGCCATCCTCTTCCTGGTGTTCCACTCCGTCACCAGCAACCGCCCCCGCGCCGCGCTGGGCACGGGCTGGACCCTCACGGCGGGCTTCCTGAGCGGCTGCATCGGCCTGACCACCGGGGCCAACGGCCCGCCGGTGATCGCCTGGGCCGCGCGCCAGCCCTGGGCGCGCGACGAGCTGCGCGCCACCCTGACGTTCTATTTCCTGGTGACGGGCGCGGCCATCGTGGGGGTGCAGGCCGTGACGGGGCTGGCCACGCAGCGCGTGCTCACGCTTTTCGGGGCGTGCCTGCCGGCCATGCTGGCGGGGCTGTGGGCGGGCGGCGCGTGTTCGGGGCGCGTGGGGGAGGCGGGGTTCCGCAAGGCGGTGCTGGCGCTTCTGGCGCTCATCGGGCTCAATCTCTGCTGGCAGGCGATTGCGGCGGGGCTGGCCGGGCGCTGAGGGCGGGCGGCGAAGCGGGGACGCGGATGGACGCGGCCCGCCCTGCCGGACGGGCCGCAGCGCCCGTTGGCCCCCCTACAGCTTGCTCTTGAGCACCATGTCCGTGATGGGTCCGCGCGAGCGGTCGCCCTTGAGCACGATGTGCCCGTAGTTGTCGAAGCCCTTGAACTTGCGCACGATCCAGTTGAGGCCGTTGTTGGCCTCGTTGAGGTAGGGGTTGTCCACCTGGGAGGTGTCGCCCAGGCAGACGCACTTCACGCCCTCGCCCATGCGCGTGAGCAGCGCGCGCACCTCGGCCCGCGAGAGGTTCTGGGCCTCGTCGATCACCACCACGGCGTTCTCGATGTTCATGCCGCGCACGTAGGCCAGGGGCAGCACCTCGAACTTCTTGGGGTTGAAGCGCGGGGTTTCGTCGTTGGGGTTGGTGAAGAGCTTGTTGGCCGGGCGCTGCTTGTGCAGCTTGATGAGCAGGTCGTAGACGTACTTCATGTAGGGCTCCATCTTCTCGGCCACGTCGCCGGGCAAAAAGCCCAGCTTCGCGCCGATCTCGATGGTGGGCTTCACCACGAAGATCTTCTCGTGCTCCTTGCGCTCCAGGGTCAGGTAGAGGGCCGCCGCCAGGGCCAGGTAGGTCTTGCCGAAGCCCGCCTCGCTCTGGATGGACACCAGGTCCACGTGGGGCGACACGATCAGCTCCAGCGCAAGGTTCTGGTACACCGTGCGCGGCTTGAGATTCCACACGTCGTTGACGTAGCCCACCGTCTTCTCGCCGTCCGGGGCCAGGAGCACCGGCTTGCCCTCGCGCCAGAGGAACGAGTTGGGCGGCGCGCCCCCGGCCTCCTCCACGAACCCCGTGTAGAGCTGCGACTCGGACTCGAAGGGCCTGGAGTCGCGCAGCTCCTCGCTCTTGATGTTGCGCAGAGACGCCTGGAGCTGGAGCAGCCGGTCGTTGGTGACCAGGATCGGGTCCTGGATGCCCTGGGCCGTCTCGATCTCGCGCAGGATGTAGTTGTCGACGATGTGCGTGTAGGGCGAATCCACCGCGCCGTCGCGGATGAAGGTGATGTGCTCGCGGTTCTCGATGAGGCTGGTGATGACCTTGGAGACGATGTGGCGCAGCTTGGGCGTGTTCTTGAGCGTCTCCAGCTCCATGAGCACGTGGTAGGGGATGATGATGTTGTTTTCGCTGCCGTTGCGAAGCGTCAGGACCGAGTTGGGGTTCTCGATGAGGACGTTGGTGTCGATGACGTAGTTCTTTCTGCCGGGCGATTCCTGGGTCATTGGGCCTTCCTTCGGGACGCGCCGGGTGCGCCATGCGCCCCGACGTCTCACTATCCACGCGGTGTGACGAATCCATGACCTTGCGGCATCCGCTCCCTCGCGGCCCCGCCGCGTCTCGATTTACCCTTTCCTGCGTGCTCCTCCTTGCGCGCCGCGTACTGCCGGGCGCTACGGCATTTAACCCCATCGCCATGAAATTGTCACCTTTCGTCGTTCAACGGTTCCCGTCCGGCGGATACCTTCGGGTCCCTTTCGCCGCACCAAAGGAGCCCCACCATGCCATTGCGTCTCACCCTCCGAGCCAAGCTCATCGCCTTCTGCCTGGTCATCGGCATCCTGCCCCTGGCCTTCATGGGCGTCTACTCCGTGCGCCAGGCCTCCGAGAGCCTCTCCCGCCAGGCCTTCGGCCAGCTCGAATCCGTGCGCGATTCCCGGGCCCAGGCCCTGCGCCAGCTCACGGACAAATGGTTCGCCGAGGTGCGCATCTACGCCTCGGTCAAGGAGGTCTACAACTCCATCGCCATGCTGCGCGACATCTTCATGGGCAAGTCCAAGCCCGGGGTGCGCGCCGACGTGAACGACCCCGACTATGTGGAAATGGCCCAGTTCGTCTCGCCCGCCTTCGAGCCTTTTCACAAGGTGCTGGGATACGCCGACGTGCTGCTGATCGACGACTACGGCCGCGTGATCTTCTCCACCGGCAAAGGTCGCGAGCTTCTCGAGGACGTGAAGGACGGCCCCCTCAGGGACTCCAGCCTCGGGCGCGCCTGGAAGGCCGCCATGCAGGGCCGGACGGTCTTCGAGGACTTCGCCGCCTACCCGCCCCAGGACGGACGCCCCGCCGCCTTCCTGGCCGCGCCCGTGCGCAACCACGTGGGCGGCTTCGACGGCGTGGCGCTCCTGCGCATCGACCCCGCCGATCTGGCCCCCATCCTCAAGACCGGCGACGACGACGACGCCGAAACCCGCCTCGTGGGCGCGGACCGGCTCATGCGCGCGGATTCCCCCACCCACGCCCACACCCACTCCGTGCAGGCCTCCTTCGCCGACCCCGCCAGGGGACGCATGGACATCGAGCCCGTGCGCCGCGCCCTGGAAGGGCTCACCGGCAGCCTCGTCACCGAGGACATCTCCGGCAAGCCCGTGCTGGCCGCCTACGCGCCCATCAAGACCGGCGACGCCACCTGGGCCCTGGTCACCGTGGCCGACGAAGCCCGCGCCTTCGCCGCCGTGGAGCGCCTGCGCGGCGCGTCCCTGATCCTCGGCGCGATCACCGCCCTGGCCGTGCTGGCCTGCTCCCTGGCCTTCCTGCGCCGCGAAATCGGCCTGCCCTTCCGCCACCTCGGGGCCTTTCTCGAACGCGTCAGCGAGGGAGACCTCAAGGCGTCGCTCGAGGGCCGCTTCAAGGCCGAACTGGCCGCCCTGGCCCAGGGCCTCACCCGCATGGTGGAGGAGCTCAAGACCCGCCTCGGCTTCTCCCAGGGCATCCTCGACGCCATGACCGTGCCCTGCCTCGTCACCGACACCCAGGGTCTGGTGAGCTTCATCAACCAGCCCCTGCTGGACCTCCTCCAGCTCGACGGCGAACCCGCCCGGCATCTGGGCCGCCGCCAGGACGACCTCTTCGCCCAGAACCCCGAACTGGCCAACGCCCCCGCCGCCTGCCTGCGCCAGCGCCAGCCCGTGCGCGGAGTGGAAGCACCCGGGCGCGGCGCGAAAGGAAGGCCCTTCCACGTGCGCATGGACTGCGCGCCCCTCCACGACCTGGACGGCCAGCCCCTGGGCGCGTTCACCCTCTTCGCCGACCTCACCGAAATCAGGCGTCAGCAGGCCCTCATCCTGGAACAGAACCGCCAGACCCTCCAGGTGGCGCTCGAAGCCAACCAGATCGCCCTCCATGTGGCTCAGGGCGCCGAAGAGCTCTCCCAGCAGATGACCGGCGTCAAATCCGGCGCGGACCACCAGAGCGAGCGCATCCAGGAAACCACCCGCGCCATGGAGGAGATGAACGCCGCGCTCACCGAGGTGGCCCGCGTGGCGGCCCTGGCCGCCTCCAGTTCCGATTCCGCCAGCGACCAGGCTTCCGGCGGCGCCCGCGTGGTGGAAGAGAGCGTGGCCTCCATCGACCGCGTCCACCAGCTCTCGCTCCAGCACCAGCAGTCCATGGACGAGCTCGGCCGCCAGGTCAGCTCCATCGGGCGCATCATCGGCGTCATCGACGACATCGCGGACCAGACCAACCTCCTGGCCCTCAACGCCGCCATCGAGGCCGCGCGCGCGGGCGACGCCGGGCGCGGCTTCGCCGTGGTGGCCGACGAGGTGCGCAAGCTGGCCGAGAAAACCCAGCTCGCCACGCGCGAAGTCTCGCGCGGCATCACGGAGATCCAGGAGGGCACGCGCCACAACATCGAGGAGACCGCCAAGACCTTCGAGGCCATCGGACAGGCCCAGCGCCTGGTCCAACGCTCGGGAGACGCCCTCGCGCGCATCCTCCAGGACGCCCACGACGCCGCCGACCAGGTCCGCCGCATCGCCTCCAGCACGGAGCAGCAATCCGCAGCGCACCACGAAGTGAACCTCGCCGTCAGCGAGATCAGCGGCATCGCCCAGGAGACCTCGGCCGCCACCATCAACGCCGCCGAAGCCATCGGTTCCCTCGCCCAGCAGGCCGCACTGCTCAAGAGCCTCATCGACTCCATGCACTGCCAGGACGACGGCCGCGACGCGGCCTGCCTCGAACCCGCCGGACGCGACTGGCCGCAGCTCGCCATGACGAGGCCGCAGACCGCGCTGGCCGCGTAGCTGCGAAAGACGGGAGCGGCAAAGGGGGGGAGAGGCCTCCGGCGGGCGGGGGGCTGCGCCCTCCGCCCGCCCGGAGGGCGTCGCGGGCTTCACCGGCCGGGGCAAGGCGTCCTGCGCCGAAGCTCGGGACTGGTCAGCGCACGGCCGGCGGCCTGATGTAACGGTCGGTTTCTGCAGTTCAAACCACTCGCCGGTTTTTTCCCGGCAACGCAGCCAGCGGGGATGGTCCATCCGGCGGCCGACGGCCGGAGATTGCCGCCCCGGGCCACAGACCGCGCCGCCGCTCCGGGCAGGCAATGCCCGTCAGGCCGCGTCGCGGCTTCGCGCCCCCGGAACGCCGCAAGCGGCCCCTGGGCTTCTCTCGCGCATGGTCAGCGCCGCGAGCAGGTTGATCCCGGAGAGGACCGTGAGGACAAGCGCGGGGGCGAACGCGGTCTCGCGGCCACGCATCAGCCAAGTGGCCACCACGGGCGCCGCTCCGCCGAATACGCACAGCGAGAGATTGTAGCCGATGCCCATGGCGCTGTAGCGCATGCGCGGGGGGAACATCTCCACCAACGCCGCCGGGACAGGCCCGAGGTACAGCGCCATGAGCGCCGTGAACGCCGTCTGGGACACGAACAGGCCCGGCGCGCCCCCCTGCTGGGCCAGATGAAAAAGCGGCAGGGTAAGGACCGTCATCCCCGCGCAACTCCAGACCAGCAGCGGCCTGCGCCCGAGCCGGTCGGAGAGGCTGCCGGTGAACGGGATGAACACCATGAGCAGCAGCAGCGAAAAGGCGTTGAGCCCCGAGACCCCGGGGACATCCGGCCGAAGAACGCTGCCGAGGTACGTCGGCCACCAGACGAAGAGCGTGTAGAATCCCGCTCCGACCAGGATCACCAGGAAAAACAGGTGAAGGATGCGCTCCGGCACAAGCTGGACAGCCTCGGCCACGGGGTTTCGCCCCAGGCGCTT
>NZ_JBZVFJ010000112.1:0-13048 GCF_058402725.1 Fundidesulfovibrio sp.
ATTGTGAACCGAAGGCCGCACGGGAACACCTCGCTGACGGATCGTCGCACGCTCCTGCGGTCTCCATGCCCAGCCAGAGGCAGCAGTTGAAGACCACCACGCCGCACAGGGACTGAAAAGCCAGCACGGCCCAGTGGCGCGGCGAAAGCCGCAGGGGCGGGGACGAACGGGAACCCCCAGCCCGACGCGCCCGGTCCAGGAGCCACAGGGCCGCCCCGGCCAGGAAGAGCCGGGCCGCAAGCACAACGAAAAGGGGGATGCCCCGCAGGGCCACTTCGCCCAGGGGGGCCGTGGCCCCCACCAGGACCATGGCCAGGGACATGTCCAGCACCGGGCGCAGGGTCGCGCCATTGTGAACCGAAGGCCGCACGGGAACACCTCGCTGACGGATCGTCGCACGCTCCCACGGGAGGTACGCGCGAGGGGTCATGCCCCGGAAGGGGTGCGGGGGTCTTGGACGATCTTGCCCTGGCGCATCACGCCCGGGACGCGCCGGAGACAAACCGGAGACGGCGCGGAGCCGGGGACCGGCCGAGCCCGATGACGATCAGACCCGGCGGCCCAGGCGTGCCGGACTCCCCTCGATGGTCCCGCGCGCTTAGCGGGCCTGGCGGGCGAAGCTTTGGGCGTACTGGCCCGGGGTGAGGCCGGTGAAGCGCTTGAAGGCCCGGTTCAGGTGGCTCTGATCGCTGAAGCCGCAGGCCAGGGCAACGTTGGCGATGGGCTCGCCCCGCGCCAGCAGGCCACGCGCCTGCTCCACGCGCAGTTGGAGCTGGTAGGCGTGGGGAGCGATGCCCACGGCGCGGGTGAAGGCCCTGGTGAGACGCCAGGGCGAGAGCCCGGACTCGCGGGAAAGCTCCTCCAGGGGGACGGGATGCGCGGCGCGTTCGTGCAGGAAATCCCTGGCCAGGGCCACGGCCCCCGGCTCGCGGCTCCGTCTGTGCCGGGCCGGAGCCGGCCCTTGGCCGGGAACCGGTGCGACCGCCAATGCCGTTCCTGCTCCCGTTCCCGATGCCAGAACCGGGGCCAGAGCGGGGGCGGGGCTGCGCTCGGCGTGCCGGGCGATCCAGGCCGACAGCAGGGCGCGCAGGCGCTCCTGGCGTTCCAGGAGCGTGGCGGCCCCGGCCTCCAGGTCGCGGTGCAGGGCGGCCAGCCCCCCGGCCAGGACGGGGTCGTCCAGCACGCCGGAGGCGAACTCGGGCAGGCGCGCCGCGCCCTCGTCCAGTTCGGAGGCCACCTCCGCAAGGACGCGGGGCTCCAGGTAGAACATGCGGTAGGTCCAGCCCGCGTCGCAGGCAGGGCGGCCGTCGTGGACCTCGCCCGGGGCCGTGAGGTTCACCAGCCCCGCCCGGGCCAGGCAGGAGCGGCCCAGGTAGCGGAAGCCCAGCGCGCCCTCCTCCACCACGCCCACGGCGTAGCCCTCGTGGAAGTGACGGGCGAAGCGGACCTTGAGACCCCTGGCCGCCAGGCACTCCACGCCCTCAAGCCCGCCGGGCCTGAAGACGCGGGCCGCCGGGCGCTCCACGGGGCTAGGCCACGTCCTGCAGGACGGGGCTGGGCAGGGGTGGGAGCCGCAGGGACAGGGACTCGGGGGCCAGGCCGCGCCGGGCCAGGGCCAGGTTGCGGCTGCCTATGGGGTCGAAATCCATGAGCGCGGCCCCGCGCGGATCGCGCAGGATCTCCAGCACGGAGCGCAGCGAGAGCTCGAACATGCCCTCCAGGCCGCAAGCCTCGTCGGGCAGGGGCATCACGCGCTGGGCGAAGCGCAGCGAGCGGTGCCAGCCGCGCAGGCCTCCCAGACGGGCGCTGCCCTGGAACACGCCCTTGCGGCAGACGTAAGCCAGGGGGTTCTTGCGCAGGGTCTCCACGAGGCTCTTGTCCACCAGCTTCTGGGAGGGGCGCGAGAGCTTGCCCGCGCGGCCCAGGCCGCCGGTGAGGCGCGAGTCCGCCTGCATCTCCACGTAGACGTGGGCCAGGTTGTTGTGCAGGGCCGTGCGCGCGATCACCTGGGGCACGTAGAGGTTGTGGGCCACCACGTCGGCGGCCAGGTGGGAGAGGTAGCCCAGGGCGTGGGCCTTGAGCTGGCGCGTGCGGGCCGAGTCCAGCAGGCTCTGGGCGCTCTGCCAGTTGTGGCTGTGCCCGGGCTTCACGGAGACGCCCTTGCCCACGAAGAAGTCGGCCGAGAGGCAGCCGTAGAGGAACGTGCGCGGATGCTGGGAGATTACGGCGGCCGCAGCCTGGGGCAACAGGTCCAGGTTGGCCAGCACGAAGCGCGCCGCGGCGGTGTGCACGCCGGGGCCCCACGCGAAGGCCTCCCCGGGAGAGAGAAGCACGGCTAGAAACGACACGACGAGAACGAGGATCAAGGCATGCCTCCGCCGTCCGTTACGGACGCCCAGCTATCTATGCCTTGTTCCGGGCATGTCAAGGGTTTCCCGCGACTCCTCAGAAGAGGGCGTCCGTCCCGCCGAGAAGTTGCGTCATCACGGAGGGATCGGCCAGCCCGGACACCTCGCCGGAGCGGCCCTCGGCCGCCTGGCGCAGGGCGTGGCGGGCGATCTTGCCGGAGCGGGTCTTGGGGAGTTCCTCCACCACGCGCACGTCCAGGGGGAAGCTCTGGCCCGGCAGTTCGCGGCGCACCAGGGCCGCGATGTCCCCGGGCGCGGCCTGAGGGTCCTGGGCCTCGGCCTTGAGCGTGGCGTAGACCACCACCTGCCCGCCGCAGCCCACGGCCGCAGCCTCGGCCACGTCGGGGTGGGAGGCCACGGCCTCCTCCACGTGCACCAGGGGCAGCTCGCACCCGGCCAGCTCGGAGCGCCCGAGCACGAGGATCTTGCCGTCCTGGGAGAGCCTGGCCAGGTCGCCGGTGTCGTAGCCACCCGACGTGGGCAGGGAGGAGCCGTCCGCCAGGGATCGGGCCAGTCCCGGCCAGGGGCTTTCCAGCACGAGGCGCTGGTCCTGTCCGGCGACCAGGTCCACGCCCGTGAGCGGGGCGAGCCCGCCCTGGCTGCCCGAGATCATGAGCACGCCGCCGGTTTCGGTCTGGCCCCAGGCGTCCACCACGGGGGCGCGGCCCTTGGCCACGCAGCGCGAGAGCCAGCGACGGTTCTCGGGGGTGAGCTTTTCGCCCACGCTGACCACCAGCCGGAGCGCGGGCAGGTCGCGCGCGGCGGGCCAGGCCTCTCCCTCGCGCATGAGCTGGCCCGTGACGGCCGGAGTGGTGATGAGCGTGGCCACCTGGTGCTTCTGGGCGATGCGCCAGAGGCGGTCGGGCTGGGGGTGGCTGGGCGATCCCTCGTAGAGAAGCGTGGCCGCGCCCAGGCACAGGGGGGCGTAGACGGCGTAGGCGTGGCCCATGATCCAGCCCGGCTCGGCCAGGCACCACAGGGTCATGCCCGGCCCGACGCCGAAGGCCTGGCGCGCCGAGTAGGCGCACGCCGTGAGGAAGCCCCCGGCCGAATGGACCACGCCCTTGGGACGCCCCGAGGAGCCCGAGGTGTAGAGGATGAACAGGGGGTCCTGCGCGCCGTGCACGGCGGCGGGCAGGAAGGGCGGCGTGGGGTGGGCGTCCATGAGCTCGCTCCACCAGAGATCGTCCGGGCGGGCGTTCTCCAGGGGCTGGCCGGTGCGGCGCACGATCACGCGGCGCGGGCCGCCATCGGGCTGGCTCACGGCCACGGCGCGCCCGGCCTTGAAGCAGCCGTCGGCGGTGATGAAGAGCCTGGCCCGGCAGGCCTCCAGACGCTCCGAGACCACGGCGGGGGAGAGCCCGGCCGGGAACACCAGGTGCACCGCGCCCAGGCGCGCCAGGGCCAGCATGGCCACCACCAGCTCGGGCAGGGCGGGCAGGGAGAGGCCCACCACGTCGCCCTTGGAAACGCCCAGGCCCGCCAGCACCACGGATGCGCGACGCACCTCGGCCGAAAGCCCGGCGTAGGTGAGCGTGACGGCGTCGCCCTCGGGCTCGCCCTGCCAGATGAGCGCGGGCACGTCGGCGCGACCCGCCGCGAGGTGGCGGTCCAGGCAGTTGGCGCTCACGTCCAGGGAGGCCCCCTCGAACCAGTTGGAGGACTGCTCCATGGAGGCGGGACAGGCCCTGGTCCAGGGCTCGCTCCACTGGACCAGTTCGTGGGCGCGCTCGGCCCAGAAGCGTTCGCGGTCGTGTTGGTTCATGGCTCTCCTCGCGGCGCGGCGAAAATCGTGCTTGCCGGATCGTCGACGTGCATCTATCCTGAGATTGTCAGGAAGTCATAGCTCAACCCTTACACCGTAACAAGCGCCCAGCATGAGCGTCGCCAATCTGGACGGGCTGTTCAAGCCCAACTCCGTGGCCGTGATCGGAGCCACCAACGAGCCGGGCCACGTGGGACGCGTGGTGATGGAGAACCTGCTTGCGGGCAAGTTCCTGGGCCCGGTGATGCCGCTTTCCACCACCGAAGACTCCATCCTGGGCGAACCCGCCTACAAGGGCGTGGACACCCTGCCCCTCACCCCCGACCTGGCCGTGCTCTGCATCCCCCCCCAGGAAGCGCCGGACTACATCTACCGCCTGGGCCGACGCGGCGTGAAGGCCGCCGTGGCCCTCTGCCCCGGCTACGCCCGGCTCGATCCGGGCGACAAGTGGGAAGTGCAGGAAAAGATGCTCGCCGCTGCCGAGGAAGAGGGCATCCGCATCCTCGGGCCCTCGGGACTGGGCCTGATCATCCCGGCCATCGGGCTCAACGCCAGCCTGGTGAAGGCGGACCCGCCCAAGGGCCGCATCGCCTTCATCTCCCAGTCGGCCTCGCTCTTCACGGGCGTGCTGGACTGGGCGCGCGGCCACGGCGTGGGCTTCTCCTACGTGGTCTCCCTGGGCGACCGGCTGGACCTCAAATACCACGACCTCCTGGACTACCTCACCAGCGACCCCAACACCCGCTCCATCCTGCTCTACCTGGAGAGCGTTTCCGACGCGCGCAAGTTCCTGAGCGCCGCGCGCGCCGCAGCGCGCAACAAGCCCGTGCTGGTGGTCAAGCCCGGGCGTCGGCGCGGGCCGGGCGGGGAGTCCCTGGCCAAGCCCGGCCAGGGCCTGGACGAGGTGTACAACGAGGCCTTCCGGCGCGCGGGCATGCTGCGCGTGTTCGAGATCGACGCCCTCTTCGACGCCGCCCAGACGCTCTCCAAGACCCAGCAGTTGCGCGGCGACCGCCTGGTGATCCTCACCAACGGCGGCTCCGTGGGCGTGATGAGCGCCGACACTTTGGTGGAGCGCGGCGGCAAGCTGGCCATGCCCGCCCCCGAGACCGCCCGCGCCCTGCGCGAACTCATCGGCCCCAACTGGCTGCGCGACGGCATCGTGGACATGGGGCTCACGGCCTCGCCGGAACTTTACCGCGAAGTGCTCGCGCTCCTGCTCAAGGACAAGGAGTCCAACGCCGTCATGGTGCTCCACGTGCCCTTCGCGGCCGTGGCGGGCGAGGAGGCGGCCCAGGCCGTGATCCAGGCCGCCGCCAAGAGCCAGCGTCCGGTGTTCACCTGCTGGCTGGGCCACGGCGTGGCCGAGGCCTCGCGCGCGCTTTTCGCCAAGGCGGGCATCCCCTCCTACGCCACGCCCGACACCGCCGTGCGCGCCTTCCTGGACCTGGCCAACCACCGCCGCACCCAGGAACTGCTCATGGAGATGCCGCCCTCCATCCCGGCCGGGTTCACCCCGGACACCGAGGCCTCCCAGGGCGTGATCCAGGCCGTGCTCGAAGACGGCCGCTCGGAACTCACCGAGCCCGAGGCCAAGGTGGTGCTGGCCTCCTACGGCGTTCCCGTGATCTCCTCGCGCCTGGCCGGAAACACCGAGGAGGTGGTGGAGGCCGCGCGCGACCTTGGCTTCCCCGTGGCCCTGAAGATCGTCTCCCCCGAGATTCCCCAGCCCTTCGACGTGGGCGGCGTGGTGCTCGACATCGAGGACGAGGCCGAGCTGCGCCAGGCCGCCCAGGCCATCAAGGCCCGGGCGCGCAAGCTGGAGCTTGGGGCCTCCATCAAGGGCTACATCGTGCAGAAGATGGGCCGCCGGGGCGCGCAGGAACTCCTGGTGCAGGCCATGGTGGACCCGGTGTTCGGCCCCTACATCCGCTTCGGCCAGGGAGGCCTTGCGGCAAAGCTCTCCCAGGACAAGGCCATCGCCCTGCCGCCCCTGAACATGAGCCTCGCGCGCGACCTGATCAGCCGCACCCGCGTGGCCGCCTTCCTGCGCGGCCTGGGCGGACGCCCCCCGGCGGACCTGGACGCCATCTGCCTGACCATCATCCAGGTGGCCCAGCTGATCATCGACATCCCCCAGATCCAGGAAATCGACGTGAACCCCCTCTTCGCCGACTCCCAGGGCGTGGCGGTGCTGGGCGCGCGCATCCGCGTGGCCGAGGTGATGGCCTCCGGGCAGGACCGCCTGGCCATCCGCCCCTACCCCAAGGAACTGGAAGAGGAAGTCACGCTGAAAAACGGCAGACGGGCGCTCATCCGGCCCATCCGGCCCGAGGACGAGCCCGCCCACTACGAATTCTTCAAGCACCTTTCCCCGGAGGATCTGCGTTTCCGCTTCTTCGGCGTGGTGCGCGAGCTCTCCCACATGGAGATGGCCCGGCTCACCCAGATCGACTACGAACGCGAGATGGCCTTCATCGCCTCCTCGCCGGGCGAGGAGGGGCAGGCCGAAACCCTGGGCGTGGTGCGCGCCTCCACCAAGCCCGACAACTCCTCGGCCGAGTTCGCCATCATCGTGCGCTCGGACCAGAAGAGCCTGGGCCTGGGGCGGATGCTCATGGAGAAGATCATCCGCTACTGCCGCGAGCGGGGCACCGGGGCCATCAAGGGCCAGGCGCTCCTGGAAAACAAGGGCATGCAGGGGCTGGCCGAGAAGGTGGGTTTCGAGGTGTGGCGCAACACCGACGACGACGTGGCGGAGATGTTTCTGGACCTCAAACAATCGACAACACACCGATAAGCGCCGATCTTTTTCATGTTTGATTTCAAATGTTTAATCAGTCAATCCTGCGGGCTTGATCCTGGGCGCGCCACACGCTCCATGCGCAGCTTGCGCACCCTGAAGCCCAGCGTCTCGTAGAAAGCCGCCGCCCCCTCGTTGCCTCCCACCACTTCCAGGGAGACCCCGCTGACGTTCATGCCCTCCAGCCAGGCGAGGCCACGCTGCGCCAGCTCGCGCCCGAGGCCCCGGCCGCGCCAGGCCTCCTCCACAAAGAGCGTGGCCAGCTCGCCCGCGCCCGCCGCGTCGACGGCCACCACGGCGAATCCCACGGGCTCCTCCCCGGCCAGGGCCAGCCAGGCCCGCAGGCCGCCCTCCGAGACGGCGCGCCACTTGGCCAGACGCCAGGCGAAGTCCCGCCCGGCGTAGAGCGCCGCGAAATCCGGGCTCACCCGGCCGTGGTGGGCGTTGAGGCGCTCCCACAGGGAAGCCGTGCGCTCCAGAAGCTCCCGACCGCCTTCCACGAACGTCACCTGCTCCACGTCATCGCTCTCCTCGCTTCGCCCCCCGGTAGACCAGGGCCAGCACGGTGATGTCGTCGGCCTGCTCCGCCTGGCCCTGGAAGGCCCGCACCGAGGCCGTCACGCCCTCGCAGACCTCGCGCGCCCCGCGCCCGGAGAGGGCGGCCGCCGTCTCCAGGAGACGCTCGGAGGTGTAGAAGGACCGCGCCTCGTCCACGGCCTCGTTCACGCCGTCAGTGGTCACCAGCAGGCACTGGCCGGGCTCCAGGCGCACGCTCATGTCCTTGTAGACGGCCACGTCCATCACGCCCAGGAAGAGTCCCTTGGGCAGGGGCAGCCAGGCGGCCCCGCCCCCGCCCATCAGCGCCGGGGGGTTGTGCCCGGCGTTGGAATAGGCCAGCTCGCCCGTCTGGTGGTCCAGGATGCCCAGGAACATGGTCACGAAGAGCATGGACTCGTTGTCCACCAGGAGTTCGCGGTTCACGCGGTCCAGGATGGCCGCCGGGGAGTGCTCCACCTCGGCGATGCCCTTGATGAGCGTCTTGGTCACGGCCATGAAGAGCGCGGCGGGCACGCCCTTGCCGGACACGTCTCCCACCAGGAAGAGGAGCCTGCCGTCCTCCAGCAGGAAGAAGTCGAAAAGATCGCCGCCAACTTCCAGTGCGGGCTCCAGGGAGGCGTGCAGCTCGAAGGCCCCGATCTCCGGGAAGGGCGGGAAGCGCTTGGGCAAAAAGCTCATCTGGATGGTCCGGGCGATCTTCAGCTCGGACTCCATGCGTTCCTTGGCCTTGGTGGTCTCGGTGAGGTTGGCGATGTACTCGCGCAGGGCCAGGCGCATCTCCTCGAAGGAGCGCGCCAGTTGGCCCACCTCGTCCCCCGTGGCGGGCTGGGGCACGGGGATGTCCAGGTTGCCCCGGGCGATCTCTGCGGTGCGCCCGGCCAGGGTTTTGAGGGGCCGCGTGATGGACGTGGACACCACCACGACCACCGCGAAGAGCAGCGCGAATCCGCCCAGGCCGATGCCCAGAACCTGGCGGCCCAGGCGCTCCAGGTCCGCGAAGAGCTCGCCCTCGGGGATCACCAGGCCCATGGACCACCCGGTCTTCATCACCGGCGCGTAGGAGAGCCAGGCCGGACGGCCCAGCACGAACTCCGGCAGGCGCACGAAGCCCGTCCCTCCCCGGATCATCTCCTGGCCGATGCGGCGCAGCTCCTGGCTGTTCGCCTGCTCCGCCAGACTGAACACCGACTCGCGCATCACGAAGGAGGCGTCCGGGTGCGTGAGGAACACCCCGTTGCGCGAGAGCAGGAAGGCGTAGCCCGAACGGTACACCGTGATGCCCGAGAGCAGGTCGCGCAGCCACTCCAGGGACACGTCCGCCGTGACCACGCCCATGAAGGCCCGGCGGCCGTCCTCCACGGCGTGGAAGGGCACGCCGTAGGTGCTCATGACGATGCCGCCGCCGCCCTCGTCGAAGTAGGGCTCGCTCCACAGGGGGCGGCCCAGCTCCTTGGGGATGAGAAACCAGTCGGCCAGGGGGTAGCCCTCGTCCTCCAGCTCCTTGACCACGGGCACGCCCTCCACCTTGTAGGCGTAGGGCGCGAAACGGCGCAGCCCCGGCTCGAAGGCCCCCGGCGCGTAGGCCACGCAGGCCCCGTAGACCGCCGGGTTGTAGACGATGAAGCCCGTGAGGTCCTGCCGGACGGCCTGGCGCGTGGGCTTCGCCTTGCCGTAGCCGTAGGCCAGCAGGCCCGGAATCTCCTCCACCGAGGCCAGCACGGACTCGATCTTGCGGGTGCTGGCCAGGGTCAGGTTGCCTGCGTCCTCCCGGGCCTGGCGCACCAGGGCCTCCTTGGACGCGGTGTGGTGCCAGGCGAAGGCCGCCCCGAAGATGGCCGTTGTGCAGGCCAGGATCACCAGCGAGAGCCGGAAGGCCAGGCCCCGCGAGGCCCGCATCCCGGAAACGGCCGCGGCCGACGGATGACCGCCGCAGGCAGCGCCTGAAGGCCGCGCGCCGGGCGAGGGTGCGTCAGAAGGCCGGGACACGGAAATCCTCGTAGCGCACGGGGGTCGCCAGAAGCCCCTCCTCCTTCAGGGCTCGGGCCATGGTCTCGAACTCCTCCCGGGAGAGCGGCCCGGGGCCTGGGCCGCCCTGGGGCGTCATGGCCTCGCGCAGGCGCTCCAGCATCCACTTCTGGTGCATGCGGTTGGTGGGCAGGTGCGCGGCGCGCACCTCCACCATCACCAGATCCAGGGCCTCCTCGGGGTGGTCGAACACCCAGCGCCAGCCCTCGATGCTGGCCTCGGCCACGGCGCGGCAGAGATCCGGGTCGGCCCGGCAGGTGTCCTCCAGGGCGTAGAGGCCGTCCTCGGGGTAGTCCAGGCCGTGGTCGCGCATGGGGAAGACCGTCAGCTCCCAGGGGTCGAGCCCGGCGTTCAGGAGCACATGGTATTCGTTGTAGTTCATGGCGGCCATGGCGTCCGCTCCGCCGCGCAGGAAGAGGTCCACGGTGAAGCCCTGGGGCAGGGGCTTCACGCCCACGCGGTATTTGCGGAAAAAGGCCCGGGGCTGGATGTTGTATTCCTTCTCCCAGAGGCTCACGCGTCTGCCCTGCAGGTCCTCGGGCTTTTCGATGCCGCTGGCGCGCCGGGCCACCAGGAGCATGGTTGCGCCGCGCAGGAACTGGGCCAGGTTCACGAGCTTCAGGCCCTCGGAGCGCTCGCGCAGGGCCGTGGAGAGAAAGAGCGTGCCGAACTGGGCGCGCCCAAGGGCCAGCAGGGCCGAAGGCGGGCTGGCGGGGCCGCCGCGCAGGATCTCCAGGTCCACGCCCCGGGCGGCGTAGAACCCCTTGGCCCGCGCCGCGTAGTAGCCCGCGAACTGGGCCTGGGGCTCCCACTGGGGGATGAGCGCCGCACGCCGGAGTTCTCCGGCGCAGGCTGCATCCCACGCCAGCAGAAGCGCCAGCAGGGCCGCAAGGCCCAGGAGGTGATCCGCCCGCACACGCATGCCCCACCCTATCCCAGGATGCGGCCCGTATGGAAGGCGCGCCGGGGACTAATTTGCCGCCCCCCCTTGAACTCGGCCGCGAAAGGCCCCATCACGAAACTGAACCCGCAAGGAGGCCACGCCATGAACGCCGAGGAACAAAGGCTCCTGGAGCACCGCGAAGGCACGGCCGACTGGAAGCGTCTGGGCCCCTACCTCTCCGAGCGCCAGTGGGGCGCCGTGCGCGAAGACTACTCCCCCGACGGCGACGCCTGGAACCACTTCCCCCACGACCACGCCCGATCCCGCGCCTACCGCCACGGCGAGGACGGCATCGCGGGCTTCTGCGACGACCGGCAGCGCCTCTGCTTCGCCCTGTGCCTCTGGAACGGGCGCGACCCCATCCTCAAGGAGCGCCTCTTCGGGCTGGCCAACGAGGAGGGCAACCACGGCGAGGACGTGAAGGAATACTCCTTCTACCTGGATTCCACGCCCACCCACTCCTGGATGCGCCAGCTCTACAAGTACCCCCAGGCCCCCTACCCCTACGAGGATCTGGTGCGCACCAACGCCGCCCGCTCGCGCCGGGAGCCTGAATACGAGCTTCTGGACACCGGCGTCTTCGACGACTCCAGGTACTTCGACGTGTTCGCGGACTACGCCAAAGCCTCGCCCGGCGACGTGCTCGTGCGCGTCACCGTCCGCAACCGGGGGCCGGAAGCGGCCACGCTGCACCTTCTGCCCACGCTGTGGTTCCGCAACACGTGGTCCTGGGACGAGGGCCGCCCCAGGCCCGAGATCGCCGCCGTCGCCGGGGCGCGGACGCCCGCCCTGCTCGCCCGACTGAACGACCCCGCCCTCGACCCGCCCCTGCCGGACTTTCTTCTGCGCTGCCAGTCCGGGGGGCGTTTTCTCTTCACCGGGAACGAATCCAACACGGAGCGCCTTTGGGGCGCGCCCAACCCAAGCCCGTATGTGAAGGACGCCTTCCACCGCCTGCTCATCCACGGCGACGCCTCGGCCGTGAACCCGGAGGGCAGGGGAACCAAGGCCTGCGTCCACTATGTGCTCCATCTGGAGGCGGGCGGGGAGGCGGAGGTCCGCCTGCGCCTGAGCGAACGGGCCGCGTCGTCGTGCGCAGGACCGGACGCCCCCGGGCGCGACGCCCCCCGGACGCTTCCGCCCGGTCCGTGCACTCCCGAGCCGGACGTCGACGAACCCGACCCTCTCGGCGCGGAGTTCACCCGGATCATGGACCAGCGCCTGGCCGAGGCCGACGCCTTCTACGCGGGCCTGACTCCCCGGGCGGCCAGCGCCGACGAGGCCATGGTCCTGCGCCAGGCCCTGGCAGGCATGTTCTGGTCCAAGCAGTACTACCGCTTCGACCTGGACCGCTGGCTGCGCGACCACGGCGCGCACCCCCTGGAGCACGCGGAGCGCCCCTGCCGCAACCGGGAATGGTTCCACATGGACAACGACCACGTGATCTCCATGCCCGACAAGTGGGAATATCCCTGGTACGCCGCCTGGGACCTTGCCTTCCACTCCCTGGCCCTGGGCCTGGCCGACCCGGACCTGGCCAAGGAGCAGCTGCTGCTCATGCTGCGCGAGGACTACCTGCACCCCAACGGCCAGATCCCGGCCTACGAGTGGAACTTCTCCGACGTGAACCCCCCCGTGCACGCCTGGGCCGCGCTCTTCACCTACCGAACGGAGCAGTCGCGCACGGGCAGGGGCGACCTGGATTTCCTGCGCCGGGCCTACGCCAAGCTGCTGCTCAACTTCACCTGGTGGGTGAACCGCAAGGACCGCTTCGGCCGCAACGTCTTCGACGGCGGTTTTCTGGGCCTGGACAACATCGGAGTCTTCGACCGCAGCAAGGGCCTGCCCGAGGGCGGCTGCCTGGAACAGGCCGACGCCACGGCCTGGATGGCCCTCTACTGCCAGAACATGGTCGAGATGAGCCTGGAACTCTCCCGCCACGACACCCACCAGGAGGACCTGCTCCGCAAGTTCCTGGAGCACTTCCTCTGGATCGCCTCGGGCATGAACCGCCCCGGCCCCGAGGGCATGTGGGACGAGGAGGACGGCTTCTACTACGACCTCCTGCGCCTGCCCGACGGCAGCGCCCGACGGCTGCGGGCGCGCTCCATGGTGGGGCTCCTGCCGCTGTGCGCGGCCACGGTGATCGAGGACGACGGCCGGGACACCCTGGCGCGCATGGAGGCCATGATGCGCCCGCGCCTGGAGCGCATGCCCGAACTGGCCCGGAGCATGCACCCCTTCGGCCCGGCCCACCGGGGCGCGAAAGGGCGCGGGCTCCTCTCCCTGCTGGACGAGACCCGCCTGCGCCGCATCCTGGCCCGACTTCTGGACGAAAACGAATTCCTGAGCCCCTGCGGCATCCGCTCGCTCTCGCGCCACCACCTGGACCACCCCTACTCCATCGAGGTGCAGGGCCAGACCCACAGCGTGGGCTACGTGCCCGGCGACTCGGACTCCTGGATGTTCGGCGGCAACTCCAACTGGCGAGGCCCGGTGTGGATGCCCGTGAATCAGTTGATCATACGGGCGCTCCTGCAATACTA
>NZ_JBZVFJ010000113.1:0-12990 GCF_058402725.1 Fundidesulfovibrio sp.
CCGCCAGCGTCCGAGGCGCTGGCGAAGGGCGAGGCCCCAGGTTCGGCGCGCGGATCGTCCGGGTCTGCCGCGAGGGGTTGGCGCACGGCGGCGCACCGTGAAGCGAACCGCGCGCCGCCGACGGCGGGCGCATCCCAGGAGGGCCTGGGCTCGGCTGCCGCCTGGGCCTGGAGGGCGGGCGTGAGGCCGCCGGAAACCGTCTCGCGCAGTTCGGTGAAGCACTCGCGGGGCAGCTCGCGCACGAAGAGGCTGGGCATGGCGGGCTGCGAGCCCCCGCCCGCGCGGTTGTAGACCGTGCCGGGCACGTAGAGGGTCAGCGAGTCCTTGGCGCGGGTGCAGGCCACGTAGAGCAGGCGGCGCTCCTCCTCCAGGTCTTCCGGGCGGGCCAGGGCGTGGCGCGAGGGGAACCGCTCGTCCACCAGGTCCAGGATGAGCACGGCGGGCCACTCCAGGCCCTTGGCCGAGTGCACGGTGGAGAGCACCACGGCGTCTTCGCGCACGCCCTTGCGCTCCTCCTCGGGGTTCTCCAGGGCCAGGTCGGCCAGGAAGGCCTCCAGGTGGGCGTAGGAGGCCGCGATCTGGGAGAGCTGTTCGAGACCGGCCAGGCGGCGGGGGTAGTCCTCGGGGTGGAGCCTGGTGAGCGTGGGCGTGTAGAAGACCACCGAGCGCTCCAGGAGCGAGGCCGGGCCGCCCGGATCGGCGCGCAGCTCCTCCAGGAAGGAGAACAGGGAGTCGAGCCCCGGGTTCTTGCGGCGCTGGGCGTCCAGGGCCTGGAAGTCGCCCTCGCGCGCGGCCGCCGCGATCTTGAGGGCCGTCTTCTCGCCCACCTTGTCCACCAGCACGAGCACGCGCTTCCAGGCCACCACGTCGCGGGGGTTGTGCACCACGCGCAGGAAGGCCACGGCGTCCTTCACGTGGGCCGCCTCGGAAAAGCGCAGGCCTCCGTACTTCTGGAAGGGGACGCCCTCCTTGTTCAGGGCCAGCTCCAGCGCGTAGGACTGGTATCCCGCCCGGAAGAGCACGGCGATCTCGCAGGGCAGGTGCTCGCGCCGGAGTTCCCGGATGCGCCGCACGGCCAGCTGGGCCTGGGTCTGGTCGGAATAGGCCTTGACCACCTCGGGCCTGGGGCCGTCCAGGCGCTCGGAGAAGAGATTCTTGTCGAAGCGGTCCTTGGCCTGACGCAGCACGGCGTTGGTGAGGTCCAGGATGGGCTGGGTGGAGCGGTAGTTCTGCTCCAGGCGCACCACGCGCGTGCCGGGGTAGATGCGCGGAAAGGAGAGGATGTTCTCCACGTTGGCCCCCCGGAAGGCGTAGATGGACTGGGCGTCGTCGCCCACGGCCATCACGTTGCCGCGCTCCCCGGCCAGAAGCTTCACGAGGCGGGCCTGCACGAGGTTGGTGTCCTGGTATTCGTCCACCATGAGGTAGCGGTGGCGTTCGCGCAGGCGCTCCAGGAGCGCGGCGTCGCGTGTGAGGGCCTCCTCCAGGGTGAAGAGCATGTCGTCGTAGTCCAGGAGCCCGTGGCCCCGCTTGTAGCGCTCGAAGCCGAGGGCGATCTCCTCCAGGGCGGCCGCGTGGGGCAGGAGCTGGTAGGACTCGCGCGAGAGGATCTCCGGGATGGGCAGCTCCTTGTTGCGGCTCTTGCTGATGAGCTCCAGCACGAAGCCCTTCTTGGGGAAGCTCTTGTCGCCCTTGCCCGCGCCCAGCTCCGCGATCACGTGGCCCAGGGCCTCCTCGGCGTCGCCCCGGTCCATGATGGTCAGGCTCCCGGCGTGTCCCGAGGCCTCGGGATGGCGGCGCAGGGTGGCGAAGGAGAAGGCGTGGAACGTGCCGCCCTGCACGCCGCCCAGGGCCATGCCCAGCAGCCGCTCGGCCCGGGCGAGCATCTCCGCGGCGGCCTTTCGCGTGAAGGTGAGCAGGAGGATCGACGAGGGCTCCACGCCCTGGCTCACCAGCCGGGCCAGGCGGTAGACCAGGGTGCGCGTCTTGCCCGAGCCCGCCCCGGCGATGACCAGCACGGGACCTTCGGTGGCGGTGACGGCCTCCAGCTGGGCGGGATTGAGCCGTGCGGCGAAGTCGATGGGCATGGGCTAGGGCTCCAGGCCGAAGTGGGCGAAGAGTTGGCGGCCGGCCCCGCTCACGCGCCCTGGAGCGCTGGCGGCCGAGTCGAAGAAGAAGGCGTCCCCTGCCGTGTGGCAGCCCGCGCGGCCGTAGAAGCCGGAAAGCTCCGTGCGGTCGAACTTGCCCGTGAGCGAGAAGCCCGGGTTGGGCTCGCAGACCAGGTCCGGGGCCTTGAACGCCAGGGGACCGGAATAGATGTCCCGGGGCTCGTGCACGGCGGCCATGACCCTCTCCCCGTCCACGGTCAGCTCCTCCAGCCCGGCCTTGATCTCGGCGCGCAGCTTGTCGGCCACGTACTGGTGGAAAACGCCCCGTGCGAAGCGCTCCTTGCAGTTGATGTAGACGCGCCCCGGGTCCAGGGCGAAGGCGGCGGTCTGGTGCGGTGCGATGACGGAGCTGTCGTACTCGCCCGCGCCCTTTTCGCGCAGGGTGAGCAGGCCCTTCTGCATGAGCCAGACGTTCAAATCCACCTCGGCCTTGCAGGCGGTGAAGCCGTGGTCGGCCAGGACCACCAGGCGTTTTGGCTCCGGCAGGGCGTCGTAGCGATCGAGCAACAGGCCGACCACGCGGTCCCACTCGGCCATGAACTCCATGAAAGGCCCGTGCAGGGCGTGCAGGGGTTGGGCCACGGCGGGATAGAAGAAGTGGAAGATGCGGTCGGTTTCGGTGAGCACGAGCATGAAGAGGTCCCATGCGAGGTCCGGCCAGAAGAGGTCCAGGGCCTTGACGCGGGAGCGCAGCGTGGCGCGGGCCTGGGCCAGCAGGTAGTCGGGGTCGGATGCGCCGCGCGTGGTGTCGGCTTCGAGCACGTAGCCCTCCCCGGCCAGGATGGAGGCCAGGAAAGGGGGATGGACGGCCTTTTGCAGATCGTGCGCCACGAATCCGGCCACGAGCATGCCCGGGATGGGCCGGGCGGGGTAGGCCCCGGGGAGGTTGATCACCTTGGAGGTGAGCCCCTTTTCGCCCATGCGCTCGAAGAGCGTGGGCGCGGCGATGGCCGAGGAATCGGTGAGCGAGAGGGCGTAGGCGGCGGGGTCGATGCGCGAGAAGCCGAAGACGCCGTGGCCGCCGGGGTCCCTGCCGGTGACGAGGCTGGCCCAGTTGACGGGCGAGAGCTCGGGCAGTTCGGCGCGCAGCGCGCGGGCGTTGGGCGAGAGCGCCACGCGGGCGAGGTTGGGGAGCTTCCCGGCCCGGCAGAGGTCCTGCGCGAGGCTGAAAGGCAGTCCGTCGAGCCCCAGGATGACCAGGCGGTTGCGATGGTGTTGCATGCGCCGGTCATACCAGCAGGCGAGCCCGGGGCCAAGGGGCGCGATTGACGTACGGGCGGCCCGGAAGCTAGGAAAGCGGACCCTCGTGCCCGAGTGGTGGAATTGGTAGACGCCAGGGACTTAAAATCCCTTGATCCGAAAGGGTCGTGCCGGTTCGAGTCCGGCCTCGGGCACCATATTGAACAGGCTACGAGCTACTGAAACGCTACCACACTGTCCGTCGCAACGCTGGTGCGGGACTCAGTGCGGGACTTTTCGCGAGCACGCTCAAAGGCCATGATCGCTTCCTGCTCGGATTGACCGATGCTGTGCAGGTGGAATTCCGTCGTCGTCCGGTTCTCATGGCCAAGAATCCGCTGAATTGATCCCATGGGAATGTTCAGCGAGTCCATGATGCTCGCTCCAGCATGCCTGAGCGCGTGGAAAGTGAATGGCCTGTCTTCCGCCTTCTCACACAGAACCGACAGGAGTTTCTTCCGATGGCCGAATGGCCCCGAAACAAACCGCTTGGCCTGCTTGTCCCAGCACTTCAGCCAGAATGCCCATGGTTTTCCAGGGTCGCGCTCGGCGTACATTCGAGACGACACCTCGTACAACCGGCTGGTTGCGAAGCTCAGGGGTAGTTTCAGATAATCCCCGTGACTTCATTGACTGGCCACGGAATGGCTCGGCAGGGTGAATACCCTGCGGACTCATTGAGGCCATCGCCAACAAGTTGCATGACGGGCAAATTACAATCGAAACACGTGAGATTCAAATGCCCTGGCATGTTTACATCGTTACCTGCTCAGACGATACGCTGTATTGCGGGATTACGAGCGATATCCAGCGAAGGCTTGACGAGCACAATGGCATAATTCGGGGTGGCGCTAAATACACGAGAACTCGTCGTCCTGTTCAACTGGCTGCCAGCATTGGAGTGCAATCCAGGTCAGATGCTTGCAAGATTGAATGGTTAGTGAAACGCACGCCAAGGGAAATGAAGATTGAGTTTTTGAGAGAGATGGCTGCGAAGCCATTCGATTCAGACTGATGTGGATTCTGGCGAGTGGGGTCGGCCTGCGGCACATGCAACGCAGCCACCCGGGACAGCGCTCCACGGGCCACTGCACCCCAGGTTGCACCCCCCGGCCCCGCGATCCTGAGGGATGCCGGGCGGAAGTTGACCTGCTCGTCCGCTTCGCCGCACGCCGCGATGCACACTGGCCCTTTTCCCTTGAAGACTCCGGCATTTTCGTGTTGATCGCCGTTGCCCGTCTGTTCCCTCGCCGCACTCCGACATTGTCTGATTGTATTTACGCGTTTTCCTACCTTGCCAGCGCTTGAGCCCCCGATTAGGTATGGCGTCATTGGAGCAATGGAGCCCCCGGCGGTGCACTGTCCCGGCAGACCGACGCCCACCTTCCCGCCGGGAGCGCCCTGCGCGTAGGAAACGCCGCCACCACGCCAAGGAGATGCTCACGGCCATGCGCCCCTCGACGGTTTTGCCGCTGGTTTTGCTTCTGCTGCTGCCCCTGGTTTGGAGCCGGGCCGACGCAGCGTATCTGGAGGTGGGCGTCAAGCCGCCCGGCTGGCATCTGTCCGACGGCGAGGGCCGACAGTTCAGCCCCGGGCAGTTTCCGGGCAAGGTGGTGATCATAAGCCACCTGAGCCCGCACGACGCCGAAGCCAACACGGGCTTCAACGACGCGGTGAAACAGGCCGTACTGGAAGGCGCGCTGGATGAAGCCCGGCTGCAGGGCCTGGGTGTGGCCGACTGCGCCGCGAGCTGGATGCCGGACGCCCTCATCCGCTCCATCGGGCGGGCAAAAGCCAAGAAATACCAGGCTGTGGTTCTCTTCGACACAAACGCCACCGTGCGCACGCTCTGGGGCCTCACGGCCAAGACCCCCGTCACGGTGATCCTGGACAAACAGGGTTCCTGCCGCTTCGTGACCATGGAAAGGATCAAGCCGGAGTCCGCCGGACAGATCATCGGCCTGATCAGGAAGCTCCAAGACGAGTAACATCCAGCGCCGGTTAACAGGCCGAGAAATGGGACGGACATGACCACCCGGAACGTTCTTGCGCGCCCGTGCGCGACGTTTGCGCTCCTTGTTCTCTCGTTGCTGTTTGCCGGCAAGGCTTGCGCCCAGCAAACGCCCATCAACGCCGATGCGGACTGGTGCCTCGTGCTGGGCGCGTCCAGGACCTGGCCGTCCCTGGCCAGCGCCAACCGGGACATCCGCGACATCCAAAGGCAGCTTGCCTCCTACGGAGCGCCCATAGGCGCCCTGCCCACCTGGGCCGACACCCTCACCGGCAACGTAGGGGTCGGCCTGCAACGGCGGCTTCCGCTGCTGGACGGCAGGCTCTGGGCCGGCGTCTTCTTCTCCTACGCCGAAGGCCCCATCAGCAAGGCCGTGGGCCTCACGCCGTCCGCGTCCACGGGCGTGGCCCCAGGCGCACGCTTCGAGCAGGTCTACCGCTTCCAGGGCAATGAAGTGTTCCTGTTGGCCGACGTGCTCACCTTCAAGCGCGCCGTGTTCTCCGTCGGCGGGGGGGTCGGACTCAACTCCTTCTCCTCCTCCACGGACGTGGCGCTCTACGGGCCGGGATTCGCCACGGCCAGCCACACCCGGGCGGTGTTTTCCGACGTGAAGCCCTCGGCCTCGGTGCAAGCCGGGCTGGACATCCTGCTGACCAGACACGTGGCCGTGAACCTCACTGCGCGCTTCGTGTGGGGCACGTTCGAGGGGTCGAGCCCGGCGGCCACGGTCCTCTACTCCAACGGCATGGCCCTGCCCCAGGTGCAGCCCAAGAACGTCGTGGTGGACATAGGCGGCCCGAGCATCGGCATCTTTCTCAAGTGCTATTTATGACCCTTCCCGCCACGAACGCGACAGACCCGAGCCCGGCGACGCACTCCGCAAACCACCCGGAGAGCCCCTCCGAGCGGCGTTTCGTCACGGTCATGTTCGTGGACCTCTCCGGCTTCACGAGCATGTCCATGGAGTTGGACCCCGAAGCCTTGAACGCCTTGCTCAACGCCTACTTCGAAACGGCGATCCCCCTCATCGAAAGCGAGGGGGGATTCATCGACAAAATCATCGGCGACGGGATCATGGCCCTGTTCGGAGCCCCCACGGCCAACGTGGACGACCCTGCACGGGCGATGCGCGCCGCCCTGGCGATCGGCAACGCCTTCCGCAAGCTGCCCGCCCGCGATTCGCGCAAGCTCGACGTGCACATCGGGGTGAACACCGGGCTCGTGGTGGCGGGCCATTTCGGCGCAGGGGACAAGAAGCACTACAGCGTGCTGGGCGAAACCGTGAACGTCGCCGCGCGGCTGGAGTCGGCCAGCGGCGCCGGTCAGATCCTCGTCGGCCGCCAGACCTACCTGGAAACCAAGCACCTGTTCGATTTCGACCCCGTGGAGGGCCTGGAACTCAAAGGGATGGGCAAGGGATACACGGCCTATTCCCTTCGCGGACCGCGCGCGCCCTCGGTGCAGGAGGCCAAGCCGCGAGACCACGTTGTCCGCGCGGCCCAGGCGAAGGCGATGGGCTCCGCCCTGGAGGACCTGAAAATGGGCCGGGGCAGGCTGGCGCTGGTCACCGGGGAGGCCCTCACGGGCAAGAGTTCGCTGCTGGAATGGGCGCAGACGCAGGCTGCGGCCCTGTCCATCGCCTGCGTCACCGCATCCTGTCAGCCCGGCTACGATGCAACGCCTTACGCCCTGTTGCGCTCACTGCTGGAGAGCATCCTGGGCCAGCAGACAGACTCCGCGGACGCGCAGGCGGACGCAAACGCCCGCCGCCAGGCCCTGGACACCCTCTTGGGCCCTGGACATCTCCTAGAGGCGGCGCTCATCAAGGATTTCCTGGGCATCGCGCTCCCCCAGGATCGGGAGCGTCTGGAGGGCATCGACCCGGCCGACAGCGGACCGCTCTTCCTGCGCGGACTGAGGCTCTTTTTCCGCAAGGTGTTGGCCAACAGGCCGCTTTTCATCAGCGTGGACGACAGCCAGTGGCTGGACGAAGGCACCTGCCGCGCGCTCCTGCACATCACCACCGCATCCCCGGCCCCGGCCCTGCTCTTGGCATTCGCCAACCGCGGCGAAACCAACCGCCACCTCGCTTCCCTCATCAAGGATCACCGCTCCGAGACGGACTCCCCCCCCCTGGAACTGGCCCTCGGCATGTTCGACGCCCGGGAGACCGCGGAGCTGTGCCGCCTGCGCCTGGGGGGACCGGCCGCCCCGGAATTCGCGGAGCGTCTGCTGGCCTTCAGTTCCGGCAATCCCTACATCCTCGAACGCCTGTTGGCCTACCTCAAGGATGTGGGAGCGTGCGCGCTCAGCGACGGGGCCTGGACGCTGACCGACTCCAGCGCCCTGGACACCGTCACCCTCACGAACGACATCCACCGTCTGGTCATCTCCCAGGTGGACCGTCTCGACGGGAACAAGAAGGGCGTGCTGCGCCATGCCGCCATCATCGGGAGGACGTTTCCCTACACCATCCTCACGGCCATCCGCCAGGGCGACGGAGGGCTGGACAGGGATGTTCACGAACTGGAGTACATGGACATCCTGCTCTCCAACAGAGGCCAACCGCACAAGGAGTACCAGTTCAAGAGCCCCTTCCTGCACTCCGTGGTGTACGAAAGCCAGCTCATCAGCGTACGCAGGGATATCCACAACAGGATAGGCCTCCTCCTGGAATCGCCGGAAGGCCAGGCGTCCAACCCCTCCCTGGGCGTTCTGGCGTATCATTTCATCCGCGCCCAGAATCGCGAGAAAGCCACGCACTACCTGGAACTCCTGGGCGACTTCGCAGCGCGGTTCGCCAACGACGCGTCCTCCATCGAAATGTACCGCGCGGCCTACGACCTTTACCGCGAATCCTTCAAGGACCAGGCCGACAAGACCCTTGCCGCGCGCTTCGAGCGGAAAATCGGCGACGCCTATTGCCGTGCCGGGTTCAACGACGAGGGCCTGCGCCACCTGCACGCCGCCCAGGAGCACCTGGGCATGCCGCCACCGCGCTCCCAGGCGAGCCTGAACACAAGGCTGGGAGCGGAACTGCTGGGCCTGGGGTTGCGATTCCTCCGGCCCTGGAAGTCGTCAGGCGGTGGGAGCCGCTGCGGCGAGGCTCACTGCACCGAGATGATCCACGTCAAGGAGTCGCTGTGCTGGGTCTATTTTTTCCTAGATCCCAAACGCTACTTCCACGAAACACTGCACGCCGCCAGACTGTTTTCCGCCCATGGCCACAACGCCGGCCTGGCGCGCTCCTATGCGAGCCTGGGCACCATTTTCACCATCATCCGCCAGGACGGCCCCGCGCGGTTTTTCCTGAACAAGGCGCGCCAGTTGAGCGATGCCTTGGGAACGCCCAGCGTGGAGGCTCTGGTCTGGCTCTGCTGCGGAATATCCCACGACTACGGCTGCCGCTGGGAGGAGGCCCTGCGCCATTACGAGCACGCGCGCAGCACCGCCTGGGAGTGCGGCCGTCTGCTCGAGTGGGGCAGCGCCCTGGGGCTGGGCAGCAACATCGCGTTCCACCTCGGTCGGCTGGACCAGGGCAGGGAGATGTGCCGGGAGCTGCGCGCCCACGCCAAAGACAGCCGCTTCAAGCTGTTGCTGGCCTACGGGCTCACCGGCGAGGGAATTTATCTCAAGCTCACTGGGGAATGGGCCGCAGCCCTGGAACGTTTTCAGGAATCCAACCGGCACCTGTTGGCCATGCCCAACTATTATGTGTCGCTGTGGAACTCGTCGCACATGGCCGACTGCCTCATGGCCCTGGATCAGCCTGCTGCGTTGCGCGCCTGCCTGGAAGACGCCTCCGCCCTGGCCCACGACAACGGCCTGCGGGGGCTGTTCGTGGCCGTGCTGGCGCTCAAACGGCTCAAGGGAAGCAGATGGCTTCTGCGCCGCCACCCCGGGTTCGCCTTGTCCGCCCGCCACGGCCAGACGCCGCGCAGTCTGCTTGCCATGGGCCGACGGTATCCGGTCATCCTGCCGGAACTGCACCGCCTGGAAGCAGAGCGCCTGTGGGAAGCCGGACGCCGCAGGAAGGCCGCGAGCCACTGGGAGCAAAGCCTGCGCCGGGCCGAGGAACTGGACGACCTGCACAACCTCTGGACCACCCTTGCCGAACGGGGACGCCTTACGGGCGACCCGGCCGATGGAGAGAGGGCAGGCCAGGCCGAATCCCGCTGGAGGGCCAGGCATTCCGAGGGAGCGCCGCCCCCCCGCTCGTGAGGCGGCCCCGAGCGTCTTGCCCCTGTTTGAAGGGACCCGGCTCAAGGATTGGATCCTCCCCGCACGTCCCGGACGTCCCGCTCTCCCGCCAGGCATTCGCCCATCAGTTTATCCACGGTCCCGATGTGTTCGATCAGCCACTTGTGCAGGAACGCCGAAACCGCTTTGGGGTGGTTCTCCGGGGCATCGGACTCGAAGGCGATCGCCATCACGCGTTCGCTGAACAGTTCGTGTTCCCGAAGGTGATCCTGCATGTAACGGTAGCCCCGCTCCGTCATCAGCCGCTCCTCCGTTGCGAAGTGGCGTCTTGCGTAGAGGACAAGCCCGTCCGTGAGTTGCGACAACCTGCTGATGCCCTGGCGGCTTGCGATGGCCTGATCAAGTTCGTTGATCATTGCGATCAGCTCTTGATGCTGGGCGTCAACTTCAGGGATGCCTGTCTCGAGATCTTCAAACCAATAGATCGTCATAAGCATATATCTCCATTGATATCACTGAAAGACTTTCCTGTCGAAACCATCCGCCGTGGCACATCCGAAAGATAGAGTCCTTCCAAACTCTGCTAACAGACGCGAAAGGTTTTGCATAGCCGGTTTCAGATTCGAGCCCGGACACATCGGTGCAGCCGCGCACGGACAGGGGGCTCAACCTGACGGCCGTACGCTCTCGAGCGCGGCGCCCCTCCCGGAGGCAGGCGCCGCGAACCGCGCAGGGCCGCCCGTGCAGTTGAGCCCAAGGGGTTGACGCGCCCGCCCGATCGGCCCTAGTGCCCGATTGAGCAAACAAAGGAGTCCCGATGCAGAGCGCGCGCCTCGCCGTCACGGTTCTGGCCGACAACGAGGCCCGGGAGGGCTTCGCCTCCGAGCACGGCCTCTCGCTGTGGATCGAAGCCCCGGGCGGCAACGTGCTTTTCGACACGGGCGCGGGCAAGGCGCTGGAGGACAACGCGCGCAGGCTGGGCGTGGACCTCTCCCGGGCCGACGCCCTGGTCCTGAGCCACGGCCACTACGACCACACCGGAGGGCTGCCCCTGGCCCTTGCCGCAGCGGACCGGGTCCGCGTGCATCTTCGGCCCGAGGCCGTGCTGCCGCGCTACTGCGTGGAAGAAGGCAAGGCGCGTCCGGTGCACATGCCGCGCGAGGCCATGGAGGCCCTGGACGCCCTGGCCGGAGAGCGTCTGCACTGGGTTGAGCAACCCGTCCAGGCAGTGCCCGGGGTGTGGGTCAGCGGCCCGGTGCCCCGCCCCCACGGAGACATCGGCCCCGGATGGCCCTTCTTCCTGGATGCCGAGGGCCGCCGCCCGGACCCCATCGGGGACGACATGGCCCTGTGGACGGACACCCCCGAAGGCCTGGTGCTCGTGCTGGGCTGCTGCCACGCGGGCCTGGAGAACACCCTCGACACCCTGGAGGCCCGCGCGCCGGGCAGGCCGCTGCGCGCGGTCCTGGGGGGGATGCACCTGATGCACTCCGGCCCGGACGACATCGCCCGGGCCGTTGCGACCCTGCAAAGCCGCGCCCCGGCCCTGGTGGTCCCCCTGCACTGCACGGGCAAGGCCGCTTCGGAGGCGTTGTCGGAGGCCTTCGGGGAACGCTTCCGCCAGGGCCGCGCCGGGGAACGCCTGGAGTTCTGACCGCCGCCGGCTGTCGGCCCCGCACGATCTGCGGGCACAGAATACGGAGCCCCGGCTGCCCGGACTCCTTCCCGGAAGCAGGCAACCCCTCGGCCGCTCCCTTACCGCCGCTCTTTACCGCCGTCCCTCACCGCCGCCCCTTACCGTTGGACAAACAGGCCCATTGTGGTATCGAAACAATTGGCTGCCCCCGTACACCTGCAGACTGGCGGAATGAACTTGACGGTGACGGACGAACGATCCGATTCGGCGCAAAAAGCGTGCTTTTTGCCAAAAACGAGTAGACTACCCTTCGTGTTTCTGGAATATTGATCAAACTGGGACAACGCTCCCAAAACCGATTGACCACACCTATGGGAATCACCAGCGGCAGCACCCCGAGGAGAACGCCATGCTCAAGAACATGAACCTCACCACCAAGCTGGGCATCGGATTCTTCCTGCTCATCCTCTCCACCCTGTGCGTGGCCTATGTGGGCTGGAACGGGCTCAGGAACCTCGCCAGCCGCGCGGAGAAGTCCTCCCGCATGGCCGACATCGCCGAACAGACCCTCATGGCCCGTCTGGACATGCTCTACTACATCGACCAGCACGACGAAAAACGCCTGGAATCCCTGCGCAAGAACCTTCTTGAATCGCGCTCCACGGCCCAGGAGCTCAAGAACGTCTTCCTGGACGTCAAGAACCGCGAGAACATGGACGCGCTCCTGGCCGCCTCCACGGCTTACGAGGCGGGCCTCGGCAAGTTCCAGGAGGGCGAGAAGCTTCACGCCGAAACCCTCAAGACCCTCGTGGACGCCGCCTCCGCCGTGCTGCGCTCCACCGAACAACTGGACGCCAGGCTGCGGGACGCCGTCGCCAAGGCCACGGCCTCCAAGGACCTCGAAGGAGCGACAAGAATCCATGAACTGATCGGGCGCACGGACGAGTTGCTCCAGCAGTTCCTGCTCTCGCGCATCGAGGTGCTCTACTATCTCTGGCGCGAGGACAAGGGACGCATGGAGACCGCCAAGGGCATCCTGGACCGACTCGTGCCCTCGGCCAGGGAGCTGGCGGGCATGCTCACCGTCGCCGAGGAGAAGACCCTGGCCCTGGACATCGCCGCCAAGGCCGAAATCTACCGCACGCGCATGGACGGCTTCCTCAAGGCCGCCGAATCCAACGCCGGCGTCATGCGCGAGATGGCCGCCGTGGCCCAGAAGATCAGCGCCAGCGCAGACTCCTCCTTCCAGGACCAGAAGAAGAAGATGGAAGCCGAGTCCCAGGCGGCCAACACGACCAACATCGCCGTGGCCCTGGCCGCCATCGCCTTCGGCGTGCTCTTTGCCGTGTACATGATCCGCGTGCTGCGCTCGGGCATCAACACGGCCATCAGCGTGGCCAACACCGTGGCCACCGGCGACGTGAGCCGCGACGTGGCCTCCGACCGGGGCGACGAGATCGGCAGGCTCCTCCAGGCCATGCAGCACATGGTGGAGGCCGAGCGCACCGCCGCCGAACTGGCCACGCGCCTCGCCGCCGGGGACCTGCGCATCGAGGTGCGCCCCCGCTCCGACAAGGACTTGCTCCTGGCGTCCATGAAGGAGATGGTGGCCCGCCTCAACAGCGTGGTCCTGGAGGTCCAGTCCGGGGCCACCAACATGGCGGCGGGCAGCGAGCAGCTCTCGGCCTCGGCCCAGAGCCTCTCCCAGGCCACCACCGAGCAGGCGGCCGCCCTGG
>NZ_JBZVFJ010000114.1:0-12972 GCF_058402725.1 Fundidesulfovibrio sp.
CGGCGGGAGTGGGGCGAAAAGCACGAGGAGTGGCCGAGCAGACCGCCCGAGGCGTCGCGCAGGAAGGGCAGGCCCAGGGCCTCCAACTCGCGCAGACGGGCCTCGCCCTCCTGGGCCATGAGCGCGGTGAGCGCCGGGTCCAGGACCGCGCCCCGGTTGAGAGCCGCCACTTCGGCCATGAAGGCCTCGCGCTCGGCGTCGTCGAGGCAGACGTGCATGCCCAGGGCGTCGTTGCGGTTGGCGAAGGAGGAGCCGGAAGGGCCGCCGGTCAGCGAGACGACCAGCACGTCCAGCCCCGGCGCGGCATGAAGACAGGAGAGGGCGGCGCGCAGCCCCGCAAGTCCGGCCCCGAGCACCAGCACGTCGGCGCGCAGGCGCTCCATGGGGGTCAGGCGACGGGCTTGCCCTGCTTCTTCAGGGCGAACTGGAACATCTTGGCGGCTTCGTGGAAGTCGGGTTTGAGCTTGAGGGCCAGGCGCGCGGCGCGTTCCACCTTGTCGAAGCGCTCCCAGTCGATGTAGAGCCGCCCGAGGTTGAAGTAGAGGTTGGGGTCTTCCTTGGCGAAGTTGACGGCGCGCATGAAGTATTTCTCGGCAACGTCGAACTGGCGGAGCTTGCGCAGGACGATGCCGATACGGTTGTAGAGGTGCAGCTGGTCCGGCGTGAGCCCCAGGGCCTCGTCGAGGTACTTGAAGGCGTCCTCGTAGAGTTCGGCCTGCATGAAAAGCTCGGCCACCTCGGCGCGCAGGGGGGCGTCGTGGGGGAACTCGCGCACCAGGGAGCCCAGGGTTTTGCGGGCCGGATCGTACTCCTTGCGCTCCAGCTGCTCCTTGCCGGTCTTCAGCCCCTCGGCGCGCCGCACCTGACGGCCCTGGATCTCGTCCTTGGCCACCTCAACGGTGTTGGCCTGGAGCTCGCGCAGCAACTCGCGCATGCGCTCCAGGAGGGCCTTCTCGTCTCCTGGAGAGTAGGGAATCACCAAGGGGTAGAGGACGCGCAGCTCCTTGTTGTTGTTGAGCTGGTACACGGCCTGCTCGATGAGCTTGCAGAACTCGTCCCGCTCGGCCTTCATGAGCTGGGCCTTGAGCATGGTCAGGATCGCGTCGTGCAGGGCCGTCACCGCAGGCAGGGGCTTGCCCTGCTTGAGGTAGGTGTTCACCTGCGTGATCTGTTTCCTGGCCTTGGTGAGTTCGGCGGACATCTCCACCTTCCTTGGCGATGGGTTAGCGTCCCAGTTCGCGTCTGAGCATCTCCCTGTACCGTTTGAAGAAGGACCGGCTGTCGTGCGGTCCGGGGCCTGCCTCTGGGTGGTACTGGATGGCGATGATGGGCTTCTTGGTGTGGGCGAAGCCTTCCAGGGTGTTGTCGTTCAGGTTCACGTGGGTGAGTTCCACGTCCTTCAGGGTCGAGAGGTCCACGCAGAAGCCGTGGTTCTGGGAGGATATCTCGATGTGCCCGGTGGAGAGTTCCTTCACGGGGTGGTTCAGGCCGTGGTGGCCGAACTTGAGCTTGAAGGTCTTGCCGCCCAGGGCCAGGCCCAGGAGCTGGTGGCCCAGGCAGATGCCCGCGGTGGGGTAGTCCTCGATGAGCAGGCTGGTGGCGTGCACCATGTCCTGGAGGGCCGCCGGGTCTCCGGGGCCGCTGGAGAGGAAGATGGATTCGGGCGAAAGCTTGCGCACCTGCTCGGCGGTGAAGAAGGCGGGCACCACGAGCAGGTCGATGCCTTCGGCCACCAGCAGGCGCAGGATGTTCCACTTGATGCCGCAGTCGAAGGCAACCACCTTGGGTCCCGTGCCGGGCCAGTCGTAGGAGCCGTCGGGGTTCAGGGTCACGGTGCGGGGGGCCTTGCCGTCCCACACGTAGGGTTCCTTGGGGGTGACGGCGCTGGCCAGGTCGAGCCCTTCCATGGGGGGCAGGGCCTTGACCTGCTTCACCAGGTCGGCGGGGTCCTTGCATTCGGTGGAGATGATGCCGCGCTGGGCGCCGTGCAGGCGCAGGTGGCGGGTGAGCGCGCGGGTGTCCACGCCCTCGATGCCCATGACGCCGTGGCGGGTGAGGTAGTCCGGCAGGGACTCCTTGGCGCGCCAGTTGGAGGGCGTCTTGCAGCATTCCTTGACGATGAAGGCCTCGACGCGGATGCGGTCGGACTCCACGTCGTCGAGGTTCACGCCGTAGTTGCCGATGTGGGGATAGGTCATGCACACCATCTGGCCGACGTAGGAAGGGTCCGTGAGGACTTCCTGGTAGCCGGTCATGCCGGTGTTGAAGATCACTTCACCGCCGGCGCGGCCGGCGCCGGTGAACGACGTGCCTTCGAACCAGGCGCCGTCTTCGAGGGCGAGAAAAGCTTTCATCGATGCTCCAGGGGGCCGCGTTGCGGCCGGGTGATGGCGGGGCCTTTGGCCGGGCAGAGTGTGTATAATGCCCCGTGTCGTTAGTCCAGTGCGGAAGACCGGGATTTTTCCGCCAGGCCCAGTTCGATGAGCCTGGCCAGCAGATCCGGGAATTCGAGCCCGTGCACGCGCGCGGCGCGGGGCAGGAGGCTGGTGGCGGTCATGCCGGGCAGCGTGTTGGTTTCAAGGATGGAGGGCCCCTGCGGCGTGAGGATGAAATCCGAGCGGGAGTAGCCCGCCAGGCCCAGCAATCCGTGCGCCGTGAGGGCTGCGCGGCGGATGGCCTCCAGGGTGTCTCCGGGCAGGGGGGCCGGGCAGATCTCCTCCGCGGCGTCCTGCACGTACTTGCTCTGGTAGTCAAAGAAGACGCAGGCCTTGGGCTTTATGAGAATGGGCGGCAGGGCTTCGCCGCCCAGCACCGCGCAGGTCACTTCCGGGCCGTTCAGGGCCGGTTCGGCCAGCACGGCGCGGTTCTGGGCGAAGGCGGCGTCCAGGGCCGCCGGGAGATCGGCCGCCTCGCGCACCAGGCTCATGCCCACGCTGGAGCCCCCGGCGTTGGGCTTGAAGAAGGCGGGCAGGCCGAAGCCGGGCCGCCAGTCCGGTCCCGGGGGGGCGGTGAGCAGCTCCCAGTCCGGGGTGAGCAGCCCCCCCTGGCGGAAGACCTGCTTGGAGGCCGCCTTGTCCAGGGCCAGCAGGGAGGCGCGCGCGCCGCTGCCCTGGTAGGGGCAGCCCGAGGCGTCCAGCAGGGCCTGGACGATGCCGTCTTCGCCGGGCGCGCCGTGAAGGTTCAGGAAAGCGAAGTCTGCGCGGCGCGAGACCTCCACGATGCGGTCGAAGTCGGCCAGGGGGTCGAGGAGGGTGACGCGGTGGCCCAGGGTCTCCAGGGCCGCGTGGATCTGGCGGGCGCCCGAGAGCGAGACCTCACGCTCGCTCGACCAGCCGCCCGCTATCAAAAGGATGTTCATGGAGGTTCATTCCCAGAGCCTGGCCCAGGGCCGACTCGATGTCGAGGGACTGTTGCTTCGATTCCGCGAGCCGGTCGCGAATGTAGGGCGTGGAGCCGTAGCGCGCGTAGAGATCCTCGAAACGCTCGTCGAGGGTGACCACGCAGTCGTGGCGCACGCGTTTGTCGCCGTAGATGATGGCCATGGGGAGGAAGTGGCCGCGCACGTCCACGGGCCAGGGCCAGTGCACATGGTGCACGATGCCCATGGCCAGCACGGGGTTGCCGGTCCGCTCCTGCATCCATGCGCCGCCCAGTTGGGAGTGGTTGCCGCCGTGGTGGATGGTGTAGGTTTTGGCGATGTCGTGGAGCAGGGCCGAGGCGCGCACGAGTTGCACGTCCACGGGATGGCCCGCGCGTCTGGCGGCCAGGGCCAGGGTGGTGGCCACGCGGGCCACGGCCAGGCTGTGCTCCCGGATGTGGGGGAGCATGGCGTATTCGTCCCAGAAGGCGAAGCAATCGGCGTCGGACGGCGCGGGCGGAAGCCCCGCGAGGGAGGCCGGTCCGGGCGGGTCCAGGGCGGCCATCACGTGCCAGGGCGGGCTCTGGAGTTGTTGCGGGGCCATCAGATGAGGTCGCGGCAGTGCCTGGTGGCGAATTCCAGGCCTTTCCTGGCCGGTTCGAGGGCGGGGTCGATCTCCAGGACGCGGCGCAGAGTCTCCTGGGCCTTGGGCCAGTTGCCCGCGTCGATGTAGACCCGCGAGAGGTTGAACAGGTAGTTCACGTTGTCCTTGTCCACATCGAGGGCGGTCAGGTAGGCCTGCTCGGCCTGCTCGAACTTCTTGATCTTTCGGAATGCCACGCCCATGAGCGCAAGGCTCTTGTGGTCGGCCGGGTCCAGCGCCACGGCGCGCTCGAAGAACGTGATGCACTCGATGTGATTGATCTCGAAGAGGATCTTCCCGATTTCCGCTGCCAGGGGGGCGTCGTCTGCGTAGTCGTCGGCCAGGCGGCGAAAGTGCTGGATGGCCCCGTCGAAGTAACGCTGCACCAGAAGCTGGCGGCCTTTTTCCAGGCGGTCGGCCCTCGCCTGGGTTCTGGCCTGGCCTTCGCGGAGTTCGTTGTCCTGCTCGCGGGCGAGCATGAGCTCGGGGAGATCGCGCAGCCTGGCCAGGATCTCCATCTCCTTGCGGGGCTGGTAGACCAGGGGGTCCTTGCACACCTCCTTGACCTTCGGATCGAGGCTGATGAGGTGGACGGCCTTGGTGATCAGGTCCTGGTATTCCTTTTTTTCCTGCTTGATCAGGATGTTGCCATGCTTGATGTAGGCCATGAGGCCGTAAAGGGCGGCCTTGATGGCGCTCTCGACCTTGCCGTCCTTGAGGATGGAGACAATGTTGAGCAGATGCTTTCTGGCCTGGGTGACCACTTCTGCCGGGGTGTTGGCTTGCATGCTTGAGATGCCTGATCGATGGCTTGTTGGCGTTCCAAGGAACGTTTTTGTCAATACAGTTCCTCATTGTCCTCCGCAAGGTCTTTTTTGCGAACCGCTGAGGACGTCTTATCCACGGAAAAGATGGAACTTCTGCTCCTCTGGATGTTGACCGGATTTTATGGTGGTGTTACGTTTTGGCCGCGATGCGATAGAGCCGTGCATAGTGTGTCGGCTTCGTCGCCTCTGAAAAAGCCTACCCCAAGGGTGCGCGATATGTGGGCGTCTTCGCTCCATGTAGAACGAGCATCAAGGCATGTCAGGCACAGTCAGTCGCCGCCAGCGGAAAATGAGCAGCATGTGATTGATCGAGATATGGTCTTGGCCATGTTGCGCATCATTGCATCGTGCTGCGTGTTGCACAGCATCACCACTTGCAGGCTGCCCGCATGTATGGAGCAAGCCTTTGATATCCGAGGCAACTCTTTGATCATTCCAGAGGTTGCCTCGGTTTAGGGATTTATCAGTCCGTATTCAGTGGGAGGTTCGTCAATGAACGTCAATGTGCGTTTTTATCTGACCCTGTTGCTGCTCGTCCTGATAGCCCTGGCTGCCTCCCTGGCCCCCTGGCTGTCCGGAACAGCTCCCCTCGGTGCAGGCCAGGCAGTGGCCGCCGCCGCCGTACTGGCCCTGGCCGTCGTGCTGGCCGTGGGTTTCCATCGGCACGTCGCCCTGCCCCTCAAGGCCATTCACGATTTTTCCCAGGCCCAGGCCCAGGGCGACTCGTCAGCCGCCATCGTCAGCGACTTCCCGGGCGAAATCGGCGAGACCGCCCGCGCAGTCCATGCCATGACCGACAAGATGCTCGAAGCCATCGGCTACGCCCGGGGCATTCTGGCCGGCATCCGCACGCCCTTCATCGTGGTGGACGAGCAACTCCGGCTCTCGCTCACCAACCAGGCCCTCATGGACCTGCTCCAGTACGACGGAAAACCCGAAAGCTACTACGGCCAGAACGTGGCCTTCTTCTTCTACGGCGACGCCAGCCGCCGCACCGTGCTGGCCGACGCCATCGACCAGAACGCCTCCATCGTGCGGGAAGTGGTCACCACCGGAAAGAAGGGCGCCAAGCGCAACATCCTCATCGCCGCCGCCCCCCTGTTCAACGCCGTCTCCGGCAAGCTCATGGGAGCGCTGTGCCTCTACACCGACCTCACCGAACTGCGCGCCAAGGAGCAGGAGATCGCCCGCCGCAACGAGGTCTTGGCCCAGGCGGCCCAGGAGGCGGAGGCCATTTCCGGGCAGGTGATGGTCCACGCCCAGGGCCTCAACAGCAGCTTCGAGCAGGCCGGTCAGGGCGCTCAGCGGCAGCGCGAGCGCCTGGAAGGCACCTCCACGGCCGTCTCCCAGATCGACGCCTCCGTGACCCATGTGGCGCGCAGCGCGGGCGAGGTGGCCAAGATCGCGGAAGGGGCGGGCGCCAAGGCCAAAGAGGGCGACGAGCTTGTCCGCGGCCTCGTGGACGCCATGGAGGGTGTCCGGACCAGGGCCAGCGGTCTCAAGGACGCCATGGGACGCCTGGCCGGACAGGCCGAGGACATCGGCCGCGTGCTGGTGGTCATCTCCGACATCGCCGACCAGACCAACCTCCTGGCCCTCAACGCGGCCATCGAGGCAGCCCGGGCGGGCGAGGCCGGACGCGGCTTCGCCGTGGTGGCCGACGAGGTGCGCAAGCTCGCGGAAAAAACCATGACCGCCACGAAGGAAGTGGGCGAAGCCATTTCCGCCATCCAGGAGGGCGCGCGCGGCAGCGCCGTCCAGGTGGAGGCCGCCGTGGAAGCCATCTCGCAGACCACCTCCATGGCCCACGGGTCCGGGGCGGCGCTCACGGACATCGTGCGCCTCGTCGGGGAGACTTCCCACCAGGTGCGCTCCATCGCCCTGGGCGCGGAGGAGCAGGCCAGGGCCGTGCGCGAAGTCACCGAGGCCGTGGCCGACATCAGCGCCGTGGCGGCGGACACAGCCGACGGCGTGGGCGACTCCCGGCAGGGCGTGCAGGGCCTCATGGACCTCATGCAGCGTCTGCGCGGCCTCATCGACGCCATGGCCAAGGACCAGCCGTCGGCCTTGACTTAGCCACGGGGAGAACCCATAAACCCCGCATCCTTCTTCTGAATATATCATACCGGATCGGTCCGGTTTGGAGGTTCCCATGTGCCTGGCAGTTCCCATGGAAGTCAAACACATCGAGGGCGAAATGGCCGATGTCGAGATCGGCGGCGTGCGCAAGCAGATCCGCCTGGACCTCATGGGCGACAAGCCCCAGGTGGGCGAGTTCGTGATCATCCACGCCGGGTTCGCCATCCGCGTGCTCAACCGCGAGGAGGCCATGGAGACCATCAAGATCTTCCAGGAAGGATGGAACCTTGAGCTCGTCTGATCCTCTGCGCGATCCGGCCCTGTGCCGGGAGGTGTTGGACCGCATCGAGGAGGCCCTGCAGGGCCGAAGCCTGCGCTTCATGGAGGTCTGCGGCACCCACACGGTGGCCCTGTTCCGCTCGGGCGTTCACTCGCTGCTGCCGTCCTCGGTGGTGCATCTCACGGGGCCCGGCTGCCCGGTGTGCGTCACCCACGAGTCGGAGGTGGCGGCCTACCTGGAACTGGCCGGACGCGACGGCGTGGTGATCGCCACCTTCGGCGACCTCATGCGCGTGCCCGGCCCCGGCGGGGCGAGCCTCAAACAGGCCGTTGCCGAGGGCGCGCGCGTGGAGGTGGTCTATTCGCCCTTCGACGCCCTGGCCGTGGCCAAGGCCAACCCTGGCGACAAGGTCGTGTTCCTGGGCATCGGCTTCGAGACCACCGCCCCCACCGTGGCCGCCACCCTGCGCGTGGCCAAGGCCGAGGGCCTCTCCAATTTCCTGGTGATGCCCTTCCACAAGCTCGTGCCCCCGGCCCTGGACGCCCTCCTGGCCGATCCCGAGATGGCCGTGGAGGGCTTCATGCTGCCCGGACACGTTTCGGCCATCATCGGCACGGCCCCTTACGCGCCGTTGGCCGCGAAGCACCGCATCCCCTCGGTGGTGGCCGGTTTCGAGCCCCTGGACCTGCTCCAGGCCATCCTGCTCATGGCCGAGATGAAACGCCAGGACAAGCCGCGCGTGGTTAACAACTACAAGCGCGTGGTGTCCGACGAGGGCAACCCCACGGCCCGGGCCATCGTGGAGGAGGTCTACCGACCCTGCGACGCCCTCTGGCGCGGCATCGGGACCATCCCCGGCAGCGGCCTGGCCATGGCCGACGCCTACAAGGCCCACGACGCCTTCGAGGTGCTGGGCGTGGAACTCAGGGAGTCGCCCCCTCTGCCCGGCTGCCGTTGCGGCGAGGTGCTCAAGGGCAAGATGCCTCCCGACAAGTGCCCGCTCTTTGCCAAGGCCTGCACGCCCGCCAAACCGGTTGGGCCGTGCATGGTCTCCACCGAGGGCAGCTGCGCCGCCTACTTCAAATACCAGTTCGACCTGGCATAGGACTTCTCCCCCATGGGCAACAAACTCCTCCTGGACCAGGGCAGCGGCGGCCTGGCCTCCCACCGGCTGGTGGCCGACGTGTTCCTGCGCCACCTGGCCAATCCCGTGCTGGCCCGCATGGACGACGCGGCGCTCATCAACCCCAGGGGCCCCCTGGCCGTGAGCACCGACAGCTTCACCGTGGACCCCATCTTCTTCCCCGGGGGCGACATCGGCTGCCTGGCCGTGCACGGCACGGTCAACGACGTTGCCATGCTCGGGGCCAAACCCCTCTACCTGACCTGCGGATTCATACTGGAAGAGGGCCTCGACCTGGACGACCTGGAACGCATCGTGGCCTCCATGGCCCGCGCGGCCAAAAAGGCGGGAGTGCGCGTGATCGCCGGGGACACCAAGGTGGTGGGGCGCGGCGCGGCGGACAAGATCTTCATCAACACCACGGGCATCGGCGAAGTGGTCTGCTCCAGGCCCCCCAGCGGCCACAGGGCCAGGCCCGGCGACGCCGTGATCGTCTCCGGCACCCTGGGCGACCACGGCCTGACCATCCTCTCCCACCGCCAGGGCCTCTCCTTCGAGGCCCCCGTGCAGAGCGACTGCGCCTCGCTCAACCGCCTGACGCTCAAGCTCATGGAGCGCCTGGAGCGCGTGCATGTGCTGCGCGACCCTACGCGCGGCGGCCTGGCCACCACGCTCAACGAGATCGCCCAGCAGTCGGGCGTGGGCATCCACCTGGAGGAGCCCGCCATCCCCGTGAAGCCCGTGGTGGCCTCGGGCTGCGAGGTGCTGGGGCTCGATCCGCTCTATTTGGCCAACGAGGGCAAGCTCATCTGCATCCTCCCCGCCAAGCTCGCAGACCAGGCCCTGGCCGTGATGCGTCGCGACCCCCTGGGCCGCGACGCCCGCGTCATCGGGACCGTGACCGCCGACAACCCGGGCAAGGTGGTGCTGCGCACCGGGTTGGGGGGCCGCCGCCTGCTGGGCATGTTGGAAGGGGAACAATTGCCGCGCATTTGCTGAAACCTTTTCCGCAACACGCCAAAAGCCCGGCATCGCATGAGCGATCCGGGCTTTTTTGACGCCCCTGACGTAACCACGCAAGGCTCTGGACGCTCTAGTACTAAGAAATCTTTGACTATGTCCGACATGGCAAGGGGCTTGCTAGAGAAGCCGTGATCGCAACGTCGAACCGGCCATGCCGTCATCAGGAGGAGCCATGCTGTCACTTTTCACCGGCGCGTCGCGCCAGGCCAAGGATCCCAACGAGGAACTCAAGCGTGGCCAGCGCCTGCAGAACGCCAAGGATATGTTCTATTCGGGCAAGTTCCCCGTGGTCACCACTCCGGCGCTGAAGGGCCGACGCATCAAGAAGGTCTTGGGACTCGTGCACGGACGGGCCTACGACGCCGAGTGCGCCCTGTTCTCCCTGGCCGCCTCGGCCATGGAGATCGGAGCCGAGGCCATCGTGGGCTATCACGAGACCGTGGCCTTCCACCCCGACGGCTCCAAGTTCTTCAGCTGCTTCGGCACCGCAGTGACCTTCGAACGCCCCAATCCCGCCAAACTCAAGCGCGCCCTGACCCACTAGGGCGACCGCTTCACGCTCCCACGGGCCGGACGGAGTCCGGCCCGTGACGCTGACGGAGCCTGCTCAGCCTGCTCCTCAGGGCCCTGCGCCCCTTTCGGCGACGCAACGCTGCGTCATCTTCTGAACTTCACGGAACACCGCGCCGGATGGCTTCTCACCTCGCCGGGTCGTTGCCCTTCTTGGGCGTGCGCTGCATTCCTACCCCATAGGTCATATTTTTCCCCGCTCTTTCGCGGCGCGCCGGAAAATCCTTGGCCTGCGGGGGAAAATCCGGTAGGACTTTTTATGACAAAGCGCTTTCGCACGACTCATGCAAACCAATGTAGTGACCATGCAGCAAGAGCCCCTCGAACTCCTCGTCGTGGATGACGAAACCCCCGTCCGGTTGAGCCTCGCGGCCTACCTGGAGGACGAGGGCTTTCGCGTGCGCACAGCAGAGTCCGCCGAACAGGCCATCAACTCCGCCACCGAGCACCCCCCCGTGCTCGCCGTGGTGGACCTGCGCCTGCCGGGCATGGACGGCGCGAGCCTCATCCTGGAGTTGGCCAAACGCCTGCCGGGCATGAAATTCCTCATCCACACCGGATCCACCAAGTTCAGCCTTTCGGACGACCTCAAGTCCGCCGGGCTCGACGACAGCCAGGTCTTTTTCAAGCCCGTCCTGGACATGGGCGACATGGCCGCCAAGATCCTGCAACTGGTCCAAGGTCCCACTCGATGATTCACGATCCCGTCGCCACCGTCCTCACCATCGACGACGAAGAGGTCATCCGACGCTCTTTCCAGGCCTACCTCGAAGACTCCGGCTTCACCGTGCTCCAGGCCCAGAACGGCCGCATCGGCCTGGAAGTCTTCCGCGAGAGCCACCCCGACATCATCCTCGTCGACCTGCGCATGCCCGAGATGGACGGTCTGGAGGTGCTCGCGCGCGTGGTGCGCGAGGCCCCCGAGGTGCCCATCATCGTGGTCTCGGGCACGGGCATGATCCAGGACGCCATCGAGGCTCTTCGCCTGGGCGCGTGGGACTACATCCTCAAGCCCGTGGAAGACCTGGGCATCCTCGAACACTCCGTGCGCCGCGCCCTGGAACGCGCCAAGCTTCTCAAGGAGAACAAGGCCTACCGCGAAAACCTCGAAAACCTCGTGCGGCGCCGCACCGTGGAACTGCACGACCGAACCCGGCAGCTCGAAGAGGCCAACAGCAAGCTCCAGAGCGAAATCGAGGAACGCAAGGCCGCCGAGGCCAAATACCGCTCCATCTTCGAAAACGCCATCGAAGGCATCTTCCAGGTGGACCACCAGGGCCAGCTCGTCAGCGCCAACCCCGCCATGGCCCGCATCCTGGGCTGGAACTCCGTGGAAGAGCTCCTTGCCGCCAAGGTCGGCTTCGGCTCGCTCTTCCTCGACGATCCGGGCAACAGGGAAAAGTTCTTCCGCGTCCTGGACGACCACTTTGCCGTCCAGGCCTTCGAAACCCAGATCATGCGCCAGGACGGCCAGCTCCGCTGGGGGTCCGTCAACGCCCACACCGTCTCCGGCAAGACCGGCGAGGTCATCCGCTTCGAAGGCACGCTCGAAGACATCAGCGACCACAAGCGGTTCGAGGAGCAGTTGCTCCACCAGTCGCTCCACGACGCCCTCACGGGACTGCCCAACCGCGCCCTCTTCACCGACCGCCTCTCGCAGGCCATCTCCCGCTGCGCCCGGCACAACAGCTTCTTCTCCCTGCTCTACCTGGACGTGGACCGCTTCAAGGTCATCAACGACAGCCTCGGCCACGCCTCCGGCGACCAGTTCCTGGTGCTTCTTGCCGAGCGCCTGCGCTCTTGCACCCGGGAAGCAGACACCCTCGCCCGGCTCGGCGGCGACGAATTCGCCGTCATCTCGGAACAGGTGCGCAGCCTCTCGGGCGCCACCCTCGTGGCCGAACGCATCCTTGATGAAATGCGCAAGCCCTTCACCCTCGACGGGCGCGAAATCTATTCCACCGTCTCCATTGGCATCATCTGCTGCTCCGGCTATTGCGGCACCGCCGAAGAGGTGCTCCGCGACGCCGACCTGACCATGTACCGCGCAAAGAGCAACGGCAAGGCGCGCTTCGAGGTCTTCGACAACGCCCTCCACGAGGAGACCATCAAGCTCCTCACCATGGAAACCGAATTCCGGCACGCCCTCGCACGCCAGGAATTCGAACTGCACTACCAGCCCATCGTTGATGTCAACAACGGCGAAACCATCAGCCTGGAAGCGCTCCTGCGCTGGAAACACCCCACTCGCGGCTACATACCGCCCCTGGAATTCATCCCCCTGGCCGAGGAAAACGGCCTCATCGTCGATCTGGGCTGGTGGGTGCTCGAAGAAGCCTGCCGCCAGCTCTCGCTCTTCCAGAAACGCTTCCCCAAGCCGAACCCGCTCTCCATGAGCGTGAACATCTCCGCAAAACAGTTCTCCCAGGCCGACCTGAGCGGCAAGCTCGCCGTTTTGCTGGGGCGCTCCGACATCATCCCCGGCACGCTCGAACTGGAAATCACCGAAAGCGTCATCATGGACCAGGGCGCGGCGGCCATCGGAAGGCTCGAGGAACTCAAGGACCTGGGCGTCAAACTCTATGTGGACGACTTCGGCACAGGCTACTCCTCGCTCTCCTACCTGCACAGGTTCCCCATCGACATCCTCAAGATCGACCGATCCTTCATCCGCGAAATCGACGCCACCGGCGGCCACGCCGAAATCGTGCGCGCCATCGTGGGCCTGGGCAGAAACCTCGGCATGGCCCTCATCGCTGAAGGCGTCGAAACCGAAGCCCAATTGGCCGTCATCCGCACCCTCGGCTGCCAGTTCGCCCAAGGCTACCTCTACTCCAGGCCGCTTCCCGCCGCCGACATCGAAACCTACATCGCCACCAAAGGCTGATCGGAGCCAGACATCTGGCGACGATGGCAGTCCGCCGGGAGGAGCGCTGCTTTGAGCGCGTTCCCGGCGGGTGTCTGCTGCTGTGCGGCGTCCTGACCAGGACACAACGGCTTAGCAGCCTGTTGATAAATCCTCGCTGGCTGCGTTGCAGGGAAAAAGCCAAACCCTCCCGTATGAGAAAT
>NZ_JBZVFJ010000115.1:0-12831 GCF_058402725.1 Fundidesulfovibrio sp.
GTGAGCTTGGTGAGGGGGTCCACCACATAGCCCGAGAGGACCAGGGCGATGAAGAAGATGATCACCACCACCAGGGAGATGAAGCCAAGGAAGGTGAGCCGCAGCTTGGAGACCAGGGAGTCCATGTGGCTCTGGCGCAGGCCCACGTGCACCCGGCCCAGGGTGTAGATGCCCTCCTGCACGGGCACGGACATGTCCACGGCCTCGTCGTGCTCGAAGACCACGGGGCGCGGGCGGCTGTCCTGGTTTTCCACGGGCCCCACGGCGTCGAGCAGCGCCTGGGGGAAGGGGCGGGTGAAGGTGTGGGCGAGCAGCTTCCCCTCGTTGTCCACGATGAAGATGTAGGCCACCAGGGCCTTGCGCTCACCCAGCTGGGCGGCGTCGAAGAGCAGGGCCACGAGGCCCGCGCGGTCCTGATCCAGGATGAAGCCGCCGCCTCGCTCGGCGATGGACTGGGCGATGGCCAGCCCGCGCTGCTCCAGTTCGTGGCTCAGGCTGTTCACCAGAATGCCCCGGGCCAGCAGCGCGATGACGCCGCTGATGAGCAGGATCACCCCGGCGGTGGCCAGGAAGATCTTGTTGCGCAGCGAGAGCTTGCGGACGCGGTTGAGCATGTCGCGTGGGGGCTTAGTCGCAGCCGCGCGGGGCGAAGGGCCTGGCCCAGTCGGTGACGAGCACGAAGCGACCTCTCTCAAGCTTGGTGAAGTAGACGCGCTCCAGGCCCTGGTGGTCGCCGGGGCCGTAGGCCAGGGTGTCGGCAAGGCCCAGGGAGTAGTCGCGGATGGACTCCACGGCCTCGATGAAGCGTTCGCGGTCCGGGTCGGGGCCGGCGCGGCGCAGGCCCTCCACGAGCACCTTGGCGTTGATGAAGCCTTCCAGGCCCACGGCCGTGGGCGGGTGGCCCGGGTAGGACTGGTTGAGCAGGTCGTCGTATTCCTTGACGCCCCAGAGCAGGGCCTGGGTCTCGGGGAGGTCGGGCGGGGGCATCACCTGGGAGACGAGAACCTTGGCGCGTTCGTCGGGGCCCAGGGCCTTGGCGATCTCCTCCGCGCCCACGAAGGAGACCGCGTAGAAGACCATGTCGGGGTTGTGCTCGCGCGCGAGCTTGATGAACTTGGCCGAAGGGGCCGAGGTGCCGATGATCACGGCGGCCTGGGCCTGGCTCTCCAGGATTTTCCAGAGGCCGTCCTCCACGTCCATGGTGCCGCGCACGTAGGAGCCACGCGCCACGGGGGCCATGCCGTAGGTCTTCAGGGCCAGCTCCGCTCCCTTGAGGCCGTCGAAGCCGTAGGCGTCGAACTGGTAGAACACGCCGATGCGCTTGAGGCCCAGGTTCTCGATGAGGTGGCCCACGGCGGCGGCCGTTTCCTGGTAGTAGGAGGGACGCACGTTGATCACGTAGCGCTGGAAGGGCTCGCGCAGGTCGTAGGCGCCGGTGAAGGAGCCCACCAGGGGGATGCGCGCCTCGGAGAGCATGGGAAGTATCCGGGTGGTGGTGGGCGTGCCCACGTAGCAGGAGAGGGCGAAGACGCCGTCCTCCACGATCAGGCGCTGGGTGTTGGCCACGCAGCGGGGCGGGTCGTAGCCGTCGTCGTGGACCACCAGGGTGATCTGGCGTCCGTGCACGCCGCCCCGGGCGTTCACGTGGCTCAGGTAGGACGTGGCCCCGCGCAGGGTCTCCTGCCCCAGATAGGCGGCGTGGCCCGAGAGGGGCAGGCTCGCGCCGATGCGGACCTCCGTGGGCGTGATGCCGAGCTTCCCCGTCTGGGGCTGGGGGGGCGGCGGGGGCTGGCAGGCCGCCAGCGGGAGAATCAGCGCCAGGAGCAGCAAGGCCGCTGCGGCCAGGGCCGGGCGCCTCATTTCAGGTCCGCCAGGGCCTGGGCCAGCTGGCCAAGGTCCGGCCGGGCGTTGATGTCGTGCACGTCGATGAAGCGGATGACCCCGGCCTTGTCGATGACGAAGAGCGCCCGCTCCGACACGCCCTCGGAGCGCAGGACGCCCAGCTTCGCCGCCAGCGCGCCGTGGGGCCAGAAGTCCGAGGCGGCCTTGAACCACACCCCGCCCATCTCCACGATCCAGGCGTTGAGGCCGGGCACATTGTCGCAGGTGACGCCCAGCAAGGCCGCGTCGTGTTTCTCGAAGAGTTCCTTCGCGAGGTTGTAGCCGGGCCACTGGCCGGAGCACACGGGGGTCCAGGCGGCGGGCACGAAGGAGAGCACCAGGTTCTTCTTCCCCAGATAATCGGAGAGGCGCGCGCGGGAGCCGTCGGTTGCGGGCAGATCGAAGTCCGGGGCCTTGTCGCCCACCTTGACGGCCAGCACGGAGTCCACGGGCTTGAGCGTCCCGGGCTGGTAGATCAGTTCAGGCGGCACGGCCTTCTGGGCGGCGGCCGCCGCCGGGAGCAGGGACAGGAGCAGGGCCAGGGGGAAGGCGAGACTCCGCATGGTCATTTGCCTCCGATGCCCGTCTTGGCCAGGGCCTGGTTCAGGAAGGTCTCGGCCGAGGAAACGCAGCCCAGATGGCCGTCGACCACCGTGAAGCCCGGACCAGAGCGCGCCAGCACGTAGTAGTAGGGGGTTCCCACCTGGCCGAGGGCCTTGTAGGCGGAGAAATCCTGGTCCGGGATGAGCGGCAGGCGCAGGGTGAACTTCTCCCGGAAGACGTTCACCTCGAAGGGCGAGTTGCCCGCGCCCAGGCCCACCAGCTTCACCTTGCCGGCGAGCCCCCGGTCCTTGATGGCCTGGTGCATCTTGGCCAGTTCGGGGGCGTCGCGCTGGCAGAAGGGGCAGTACATGGAGAAGACCACCAGGATGACGGCCTGGGCCTTGATGTCCTTGAAAGAGAAGGGTTTTCCGGGCTCGATCCCCAGTTCCTTCGCTTCGGAATCGGAGAGCGGGGCCTTGAAGGCGAGGTCCGGGAGGGCCTGGCCCACGGCCAGGGGCTTCATGGAGGGCGAAACCGATGCGTCCCCAGCGAGGACGAGCGAATGCTGAAGAAGGCAAAACAACAGCATCAGGGCCTGGATGCGTAGTCTCATTGTCGACCTGCCTTGATAGGATGCTCATGAATAGACGAAATGCGTGGAAATCGCCAGGATTTGTTGCGCTTGTCTGGGCTTCGCGGCCGCATGCGGCGAGCTTTACGGTGCGCGGCCGCGCGGGGCTCAGGGGCCGGGCGCGGCGTTGCCCAGGGCCAGGGCCAGATCGGCCAGGCCGACGGGTTTTGGGAGGAAGTCGTCCATGCCTTCGGCGAGGCAGCGCTCCTTGAAGCTGGGCAGGGCGTGGGCCGACAGGGCCGCCACGCGCACGTCCCTGTGGGGCTCCCCCGCCTCGCCCGCACGGATGCGACGCGTGGTCTCGAAGCCATCCATGCCGTCCATCTCGATGTCCATGAGCACCGCGTCGTAGCGCGCGCCCGGTTCGGCCAGCAGGACAAGGGCCTGCGCGCCGCTCGTCGCCTGGACGCACCGGTGCCCCAGCCGCGCCAGCAGGGCGGCCACCACCTTGAGGTTGATGCGGTTGTCGTCCACGGCCAGCACCGTGAGGGGCCGACTGACGCACAAGTACCGGCTCGTCTCGCCCTGGTGCGCCTTCGGTCCGTCGGCCGGCGGCAGGGGGACTCGGCAGACGAAGCGGCTGCCGGTTTCCGTGGTCTGCTCCAGGAAGACGTCCCCCCCCAAGGCCTGGGCAAGGCCCCGGGCGATGGCCAGCCCCAGGCCGGTGCCCTCGGCGGGGCGTTCCCCGGGGGCATGTTGCATGAAGGGGTCGAAGATGCGCGCGCGCAGGGCGTCGGGGATTCCGGGCCCGGTGTCGGAGACGGTGAAATCCAACGAGTGGCGGTCCGGGGCGTCCTGCGGCGCGGGGGCCACGCTGAGGGTCACCGAGCCCTGCGTGGTGAACTTCACGGCGTTGCCCAGCAGGTTGAGCAGCACCCGGCGCAGGCGGCCCGCATCGCCCAGCACGTGGCGTGGAACCTCGGGGTCCATGCGGAGCAGCAGGTCCAGCCCCTTTGGGGCCGCCGTCACGGCCAGGGTTTTCACCAGGGCGCGGGCCAGTTCGTGCAGGTCGAACCGGGCGGGAACCAGGGCCAGCTTGCCTGCCTCGATGCGGGAGAGGTCGAGGATGTCGTTGACGATGCCCAACAGCGCCCGTGCCGAGTCCATGGCGGTTTCCAGGTGGTCTCGCTGGAGCGGGTCCCGGGCCGCGTGGAGCGCCAGTTCCGTCATGCCCAGGATGGCGTTCATGGGCGTTCTGATCTCGTGGCTCATCCTGGCCAGGAAGTCGCTTTTGGCGCGGTTGGCGAGGTCGGCCGCCTCCTTGGCCTCGCGCAGCGCCTGTTCGGCCAGCTTGCGTCCGGTCACGTCCTGGGAGGTGCCGAATCCGCCCAGGAGCGTGCCGTCGGGGGCGAATTCCAGTTCGGCGCGCTCGCGCACCCAGATGCTGCCGTCGTCCTTCGCGAGGCGGTGCTCGATGTCGTAGGGTTCTCCGCGCAGTGCGGCGCTCCATTGGCGGTGCACTTCGGCGCGGTCTTCGGGATGCACGCGCTCCAGGAAGGATTCGTAGGTCATGGGCGTGCCCGGGGGCACGCCGAAGATGCGGTAGTTCTCATCGGACCAGGTGAGCCTGTCGCGGCGCACGTCGAGCCGCCAGCTGCCCACATGGGCCACGGCCTGGGCTCGGCAGAGGTCTTCGCGGCTCTGGCGCAGCTCCTCCTCGAGGTTCTTCTGGTCGGTGATCTCCAGGGAGACGCCCACCACACCGGCCACCTCGCCCGAGGCGTCGCGGTGCGGGGCCTTGATGGAGACCCAGTGCCTGAGGCCTGCCGGGCCCAGCGAGGTCTCCTCGAAGTAGGAAGGGATGCCGCTTTCCATGACGAGGGCGTCGTTTTCCATGTGTTCGCGCCCGATCGCGGAGGGGTGCATCTCCCCGGATGTCTTGCCGAGAGCCTGGGAGGCGTCGCGGCCGAGCAGTTCCAGGACGGCCCGGTTGGCCAGGATCAGGCGCCCCTCGCGGTCCTTGGCGTAGATGGGGGAGGGGATGGCCTCCACCAGGGCCGAGAGCAGGTAGTTCACCCGCGCGAGTTCCAGTTCGGCCTGTTTGCGCGCGGTGATGTCCTCGCTGAAGATCACGATGCCCCCGATTGCCCCGGAGGGCCGCCGCCAGGGTCGCACCTCCCAGCGCAGCCATTGGATGGCGCCGTCGGCGCGGGCGAAGGGGTCCTCCTCGGCGCGTTCCACGGCTCCGGCCAGGCAGCGGACGTGGATGGCCTTCCAGCGTTCCGGGATTTCCGGGAACACCTCGTAGTGGCCCAGGCCTTCCAGATCACGGCCTTGGAAGCCGTAGTCGCTCTTCCAGCGTTCGCTCACGGCGATGTAGCGCATGGAGCAGTCCAGCATGGCGATGGAGGCCGGGGCGTGCTCTACGAAGATCCGAAGGAGTTCTTCGCGTCCCGCATGGGGGCCTGAGATGTCCGGTCCGGCGTGGAACGAGGGCTTGGGGTGGGGTGGAGCGCACGCGTCTTCGCAACCGCGCTCCCGGGCCAGGGCATGCTCCAGCTCGCGAACGCGGCGTTCCAGCTCCTCGTTGCGACGTGCAAGTCCGTCCGCAGGATGGTCGTGTTGAGGCATCGTCGCTCCGTGGTCGGCGATTGACGGGATGACCCGGGCTCTCAAGACGGACGGACGGACGGTCTTTGAACCTGACTCACGGGTTTCCCGTTTTTCTATCAGAGCCCGCACGGGCCGTCCAGGCGCGGGGCGTCACGGGCGTCGGGAAAGCCCCGGAAAGGGCCTAAGGGCGGCCCGTCAGCGCTTCCGGGCGGGCGGAAGCGGTCTCATCGGGGCGAAAGGCGCAGCACGGGGTTGGGAACGCGGGGGCTGGCGACCCCTTCCGGCCCCAGGAGGGCGGCTTCCGGCCCGGCAAAAGGGGCGGGCCGGCCCTGCCGCTTTCCGAAGTGGGAGGTCCAGTCCCGTCGGAAAACGGCCGGAGGTCCGGCCCGCCCGAGTCGAAGGCCGCCGCCGGTGGGGGACGGCGTGCCCCGGCCGCACGCGCGGCCGGGGCTTGGCGGCTATCCGGCTAGCCCCTTGCCTGGCGCAGGGGGGCGAGCAGCTTGTCCAGGACGGCGAAACGGGTGAGTCCCCGGGGTTCGGCGTCGGACATGAGGGTCTTGTGGTAGAGGTTGGGGGCGTATTCCGTGAGGAAGACCACCCGAACCTGGTCGTAGTCCACGAGCACTGCCTTGGGCTTGGTTTTCTTGATCTCCTCGAAGCGCTTCTTGGCCATGGCCAGCATTTCCTCGCGCTCTCCGAAGTTCATGGCGCCGGTGGGGCAGGTTTTGACGCACGCGGGCAGCTGGCCTGCCAGGACGCGGTCGTTGCACATGTCGCACTTGGTCATGATCTTGGTCTTGGGGTCCTGCCTGGGGATGTCGTAGGGGCAGGCGCCCTTGATGGTGTCGAAGGGCAGGCCCTTGGTCTTCTCGGTGAAGATGATCGCTCCGGTTTCCTTGTCCTGGGTGATGGCGTCCTTGACGATGCCGTCGCCCGCGTCCTTGCAGGGCGCGTCCACGCAGTGGCGGCACTGGTCGGGCAGGAAGAGCCACTTGAAGTCGTCCCCACGGTTGCCCACTTCCTTGAAGCGCACCACCTTGAGGGTGACGGCCGAGAGGTCGGGGGGGTTCTGGTGGGAACCGGTGTTCTTGGTCTGCTCCGCGGGGAGCTGTTTCCACTGCTTGCACGCGATCTGGCAGCCGCGGCAGGCGGTGCACCTGGAGAGGTCCACGAAGAAGGTCTTTCCTGGCATGTTCGTCTACCTCCCTAGGCCTTTTTCACGTTGACCATGAAGGCCTTGGTCTCGGGAATGCCGGTGTTCGGGTCGCCCACCGAGGGGGTGAGCAGGTTGGCGGAGTCGCCGCCTTCCTTGGGGAAGACCCATCCGTAGTGCCAGGGAATGCCCACCATGTGCACGGTCTGTCCCATGACCTGCATGGGCTGCAGGCGCTCCGTGACGATGGCGATGGCCCACAGCGAGCCGCGCGCGCTTTCCACGGTGCACTTGTCGCCGCCGTTGATGCCGCGCAGCTTGGCCAGTTCGGGGCTCATTTCCACGAACATCTGGGGCTCGGCTTCGAGCAGCCAGGGGGTCCAGCGGGTCATGACGCCGGTCTGCCAGTGTTCGGTGACCCGATAGGTGGAGCACACGAACGGGAAGCGCGGGTCGCAAACGGCCCTGGTCTCGGTGGGACCCTGGAACACCAGCGCCGTGGGGTTGTGCAGCACCTTGGAGAACGGATGCTCGGGGATCGGGCACTCCAGGGGCTCGTAGTATTCGGGGAAGGGACCGTCGTTGCGCCCGGGGCCGTAGAGCTGGGCGTAGCCGTCGGTGGTCATGATGAAGGGGTTGCGCCCGGCCTTGTCGTCGGCCATGGGGGCCCAGGGGCCGTCGGGCACGTCGCCCACCCACTTGCCGTCCTGCCATTCGATGACCGGCTTCTGGGGCTGGTAGGGCTTGCCCTGCGGGTCCACGGAGGCGCGGTTGTACAGGATGCGGCGGTTGACCGGCCAGGCCCAGGTCCACCCCGGGAAGAGGCCGATCTTCTCCTGCATGGGGGTCTGGGTCTTGTCGCGCCGGGCCGACATGTTCTTGTCGGTGTAGGAGGCGCAGTAGATCCAGTTGCCCGAGCAGGTGGAGCCGTCGTCCTGGAGCATGGCGAAGGCGGGCACGGGGTCGCCGGCCTTGAAGGTCTTGTCGCCGATCTTCTTTTCCTCAAGGAAGTAGCCGTTGATGAGCTTGGCGACCTTGTGAGGATCGAAGATGTGGTTGGTGGCGTGGTCCCAGTTGAGGTTCATGATGGGCTCGGGGAACACGGCCTTCTTGTCGGCGGCGTAGAGCTTCTTGATCTCTTCGAAGAGTTCGTAGATCAGGTCGCCGTCGGGCTTGGTGTTGCCCAGGGGCTTGGGTCCGGGGTAGCGCCACTGCATCCAGCGGCCCGAGTTGGAGATGGAGCCTTCCTTCTCGATGGACACGCAGCAGGGCAGGAAGAAGACCTCGGTCTTGATCTTCTTGGGGTTCATGCCCGGGCCTTTCCAGAAGGAGGCGGTCTCGGTGTCGAAGATGTTCACCGTGACCATCCAGTCGAGCTTGCCCAGCGCCTGGCGGACCTTGTTGGCGTTGGCCGTGGAGGCGGCGGGGTTCTGGCCCCAGGCGAAGAAGCCCTTGAAGGCGCCGTTGTACATGGCGTCGAAGAGCGAGAGCCAGGAGTAGTCCTTGCCGTCTTCGCACTTGGGCAGCCACTTGTAGGCGTCCTCAGGCTTCTGCTTGGGGTAGATGGCCTTGAGGTAGCTGGCGATGTACTTGGGCCGGTTGCCCCACCAGTTGGCCGACTTGGGGTCCTTGGTCTTGGGGGTGACCTTCTCGACGTAGGTCTTGAGGTCGCCCATGGAGGCCGCAGGGGTGGGCATGTAGCCGGGCAGGATGTGGAACAGGAGTCCCTGGTCCGTGGAGCCCTGCACGTTGGCTTCGCCGCGCAGGGCGTTGATGCCGCCGCCGGCCGTGCCGATGTTGCCCAGGAGCAGCTGCACCAGCGACATGGCGCGGATGTTCTGCACGCCCACGGTGTGCTGGGTCTGGCCCATGGCGTAGAGCACGGTGCCCGTCTTGTCGGGGGCGCCGGTGACGCCGAAGGTCTTGTAGACTTCCTCCAGCTTGTCCTTGGGGCAGCCGGTGATCTTGGAGACGTTGTCCAGGGTGTAGCGCTCGTAGTGCTTCTTCATGACCTGGAAGACGCACTTGGGGTCCTGGAGGGAGGGGTCTCTCTTCACGTTGCCTTCGGCGTCGCGGGCGAAGGCCCAGGCGGACTTGTCGTAGGCCTTCTTGGCCGCGTCGAAGCCCGAGAACATGCCGTCCTTGAATTCGTACTTGTCGCCCAGGATGTAGGACGCGTTGGTGTAGTTCACCACGTAGTCCTTGAACATCATGTTGTTGGCGATGATGTAGTTGATGAAGCCGCCGAAGAAGCCGATGTCCGAGCCCGACCGGATGGGGGCGTAGAGGTCGGCCTTGGCCGCCGATTTGGTGAAGCGGGGATCCACGACGATGACCTTGCCGCCAGCGTCCTTGGCCCGCATCACCCACTTGAAGGAGATGGGATGGTTTTCGGCCGGGTTGGAGCCGATTATCAACACTGCATCACTGTTCTTGATGTCGATCCAGTGATTCGTCATCGCGCCGCGTCCGAACGACTCTGCCAGAGCCGCCACAGTAGCGCTGTGTCAGATACGGGCCTGATGTTCGATGTAGGTAAGGCCCAGAGCCCGGAGCATCTGCTGGTAGATCCAGCACTCCTCGTTGTCCATGGCGGCGGAACCCACCGAGGCGATGGCCTCCAGGCGGTTCACTTCCATGCCCTTGGCGTTCTTGGCCTGTAAGGCGGCGTCACGCGTTTTCTTCACGCGCTTGGCGATTTCCTTCAGGGCCCAGTCGTAGGTCTTTCCTGCCACTTGTCGGAGTTGGGGGCGCGGTAGAGCACCTTGGTGATGCGCCGGTCGTTCTCCGTGAGCTGCCAGATGGACGCGCCCTTGGGGCACAGGGACCCCTCGTTGATGGGATGGTCGGGGTCGCCTTCCACGTTCACCGCGCGGCCTTTGCCGCCGTCGGCCGTGGAGACGATGAGGCCGCAGCCCACGGAGCAGTAGCAGCACACCGAGGTGGTCTGCTTGCTGCCCTTGAGCTTGGCCAGCTCGGCGGCCGCGTGGACCGTGGTCAGGTCCAGCCCCAGGCCGCCGAAGGCCGTGACCGTTGCCGCGGCAGCGGTCAGTTTGAGGAAATCTCGCCTTTCCAGTGACATGTGTGTCCTCCTGCCAGAGGTTTTCAGCCGGCCCGGGTGAACCGGCAATAGGCAACCATCATCTCGACGCCCCACAAGGGGACCTCAAACGGCCGGACTCTCGCCTTTCCGGCCGTCTCGGGATCGACGAAGCGGGAACGGGCCATGCGTGCGGCCCGGAACAGCACCGCGTCCAGGCAGATGCCCAGTCCCCCGAAGGGGAGGTCGCGACGGTTCCGGGCCGCTCTCGCGGCATGCCCCATAGTGTTTTCCCGCATGGTGCGCATGTAGTGGATAGAGGGACACCAGGCAATTGGAAGTCGCTTGCACGACTTTTGACACACGGCGCATTGGGCCTTGATAAACGGGGCCGATTGGGGAAATCTTGCGCGAACGTACGTCCCTTTTCGCGGGAGTGAAGCTTTGCAGGGCCAGAAAGCGGACGAATCCTCCTGGTCCCGGCAGGACGCCGGGATCGAACTGCGCCACCTGGCCGAGCGGGTGGCCGTGCTGGGCCGCAGGGGCGACCGCTCCGACGAGTCCCGCGATCATCTGGGCCAGGCCCTGGACAGGCTCCAGGCCGCCTTGTCCGTCCCCTTCCACGCCCTCTCCGCCCAACTGGGGACCGCTCTTGCCCTCTCCCTGGACGATCTGGCGCGACAGCCGGGGCGCGAGACCGCCCGCAAGGCCTTCGACTGTCTGGCCCGGCTGGGCCGTTTCGGACTGATCCTGGCCGCGCGCCTGGTCCGGGAAGGCGCGCACGATCCGGCCGGATCAGCCGGAGCTTCCCAGACCCTGGACGCCTCCGCGGCCCTGGGCCTGGCCAACCAGATGCTCCTGGAGCTGGCCCACGGGCTGCACGGCGACCCCGTGCCGGCCTTCGACCTGCTGGCCCAGGCGGCGGGGTGCGGACACGGGCAGGCCCGGCGTTTCCTGCAGTCCCACGCCGACGTGCAGCCGGGCCTGGCGCATCCCCTGCGCGAAGCCCTCAGGGAGGGACGCATCGGCCGCTCCTTGCTCCCAGCCGCCGGGGCCGACGGCGGGGAGACCCCGCCCGAGCCTGCGGAGGCTGTCGCCTGGACGGAGCTTCTGGGGCTGCGGCAGGAGGCCGTGGCCCTGGCTGCGGACCTGATGTCCGGCGGCCACGCCGTCCACGCCTGCGCCATCCTGGGCGCTCCGTTCCGGGCAGCCCTCCCCGAGTCCGAATCGCCTGACCGGAAACCTCCGGAGCATGCCGCGTCCCAGCGCGGCGCTGTCCTCTCGCAGCTGCTGGCAACGGCCACCCCGGAAACCGCCGGATCATGCCTCGCGGCGGTGTCGGCCCAGGCGCCGGACAAGTCGGCCTCGGCCTCGGCCATGCTCTTTCAAGGCAGGCCGGAGTTGCGTGCCGCCATGGCCGGGACCGTGGCCCTCTTCGATCCCCGGACGCTTGCCTCCTTCCTGAAGCGCCTGCCCGGACCCCTCCAGGCCGAGGCGTTGCGCCTGGCGCTGGCCCGCGTTTCCCAGGCCGACCCGCTGGGCCTGGCCAGGGCGCGGAGCCTGAACCCGGGCGGGGGCGAGAAGCCCGGTCCCGGGCCGGAGGCGGTCCGCGAAGCGCCTCCCATCCCTCTCGGCGCGCGCCGGGCAGGCCTGCACGTCCCCCCCGAACCTCCCGCGTCCGCTGGGGGTGAAGAGCCCCCGGCCGATCCGCCCCGGGAGCAGAGGCTGCTCGGCTTCCTGCGCAAGACCGGGCCAGGGCACGGCGAGCTCATGGAACTGGAGCGCGACGACGACGCGCCAGGCCGGGGGCAGGTGGTGCGCGAGCGGCGCTACGAGGCGGAGGACTTCCGGACCAGGCGCGTGGAAGGGGCGGCCTTCCAGGGGTGCGTTTTCGCCGGGACGCTCCTGGGCGGCCGGAGCTTTGTCCAGGCGAGCTTCCGCGACTGCCTCTTCGAGGGCGTTTCCCTGGAGGGCGCCGCGTTCTGGGGCTGCACGTTCGTGCGCTGCACCTTCCAGTCCTGCTCCCTGGCTGAGTCCGTGCTGCGCGACACCGCCTTCGTGGAGCTGTCGGCGCGGGCCGCCGGGTTCGCCGGGGCGCGCCTGAGCCGCGTGACCCTGACCCGCTGCGAACTCAAGGCCTGCGATTTCTCCGGCGCGCGCCTGGACGGCGTGGAGGCACGGGGCGCGGCCTTCGTCTCCTGCCTGTTCGACGGCGCGCGCATCTGGCGCAGCGTGTTCGAGTCCGCATCCAGCCCGGGATGCCAGGCGGTCCGGGCCGAGGCCTGGGACGTGTCCGGAGGGGAGCCCTTCTTCGCGGATTTGGCCCGCGTCACCCTGCACCGGGAGCTGATCGGCCCGCCGGGAGAGGGGCCTCTTCCAGCCCAGGAACCGTCGCGCGACGCGCTGGAGGCCTGGGCGGCCCGCCGGGAGACCCTCGGGCGGCTGGGCGTCCACGCCGCGGAGAACACCCGGCGCATGACGTTCGGCCGCCGGGTCCTCGGTCCCGCGCGCTCGCGGCTGCTCACGCTCCTGCCGCTCCTGCTGCACTCGGACTTCTTCGACCAGGCCGTTGGGCTCTTCCCCCTGGTCCCGCCCTGTCGCATCCGGGGATATCATCCGGACCCCGAGACCATGGCTCTCGCCCGGGAATTCTTCCCCGGGGCCGAGCCCCCGCCGGTCTCCCCGGACGCTCTGGCCATCGAAGGCCTCTACACCATCGGCAGCTTCGGCACCCTGGCCCAGGCAGAGGGTTCCGACCTGGACTTCTGGGTCTGCCTGGAGGCCTCCCAGGCCGCCGAGTCCGACATGGACGGCCTGGAGGCCAAACTGGCCGCCCTGGAGGAGTGGGCCGCAGCAAGCTTCGGGCTGGAGACGCACTTCTACCTGCTGGACATGGAGCGGGTGCGCGCCAACGAGTTCGGGGCAAGCCACGAGGAGGGCTCGGGTTCGGCCCAGGCCATGCTCCTCAAGGAGGAATTCTACCGCACGGCGGTGCTGGTGGCGGGCAAGCCTCCCCTGTGGTGGGCGGCG
>NZ_JBZVFJ010000116.1:0-12800 GCF_058402725.1 Fundidesulfovibrio sp.
GAATCGAACCGACGACCTCTTGAATGCCATTCAAGCGCTCTCCCAACTGAGCTACAGCCCCACACGGGAGAACTGCTTCTGCCAGCGTCCTGCGGATTCGTCAACAGCTTTTTTCCCACCCGTCGAAATTTTCTTCACCCCTTCCCTCCCCGCCACCACCCCTGCTACATCTCCACTTGCCGGAGGACATCGTGACCGAGCTCATCAAACGCCTGCTCCTCAAAGCCGTATGGCTCGCCGTGGTGTTTCTGGGCATCACGCTCATCAGCTTCTGGGTCATCAACCTCGCGCCCGGCAAGCCCACGGACCTCCAGACCGACCTGAACCCCCTCATCACCCCCGAGGCCATCGAACGCCTCGAAAAGCTCTACGGCCTCGACCAGCCCATCCACGTCCGCTACAGGCTCTGGCTCGAACGCCTCGTCAAGCTCGACTTCGGCAACGCCCTCACCGGCGACCGCCGCCCCGTCTGGGACAAGATCAGCGAGCGCCTGCCCCTCACCGTGGGCATGAACCTCGCCGCCATGATCCTCACCCTTGCCCTGGCCATCCCCATAGGCGTCACCGCCGCCGCGCGCCACAACGGCCCCTTTGACCGCGCCTCAACCGTCTTCGTCTTCCTGGGCTTCGCCATGCCCGGATTCTGGCTGGCCCTGCTGCTCATGCTGGGCCTGGGCATCGCCTGGCCCGTACTGCCCATCTCCGGCGTCACCTCCCTGGACCACGCCTCGCTCTCCGGCCCCGCCAAAGCCTTGGACATCGTCCGGCACCTGGCGCTGCCCATGTTCATCTACGTCTTCGGAGGCCTGGCGGGCATGAGCCGCTACATGCGCTCGGCCATGCTGGAGGTGCTCCGGCAGGACTACATCCTCACCGCGCGCGCCAAGGGGCTCTCCGAGAGCGCGGTGATCTACCGCCACGCCCTGCGCAACGCCCTGCTCCCCGTGATCACCCTCCTGGGGCTCTCGGTGCCGGGGCTCATCGGAGGATCGGTGATCATCGAACAGATCTTCTCACTGCCCGGCCTGGGGCAGCTCTTCTACCAGGCCGTCATGAGCCGGGACTACCCCCTGATCATGGCCAACCTTGTGCTTGGGGCCGTGCTCACCCTGGGCGGCAACCTCCTGGCCGACGCGGGCTATTCCCTGGCAGACCCGCGCATCCGCTCCGGAGGCGGCCGTGGCTGAGGGGTTCGCGCGCCGCGCGTTGCGCCACCCCATGTTCGTGGCCGGGCTCCTCATGGTGGGCGTGGTCTCGGCGGCGGCGCTCCTGGCCCCCTGGATCGCCCCTCACGACCCCGTGGCCCTGGACGTGGAGAACATCCTGCGCCCCCCCGGGGCCGCCCACTGGCTGGGCACCGACGCCCTGGGGCGCGACGTGTTCTCGCGCCTGGTGCACGGCGGGCGCGTCTCCCTGTGGGTGGGCTTCCTGGCCGTGGGGCTCTCGGTGGCCGTGGGCCTGGCCTTCGGGCTGGCCTCGGGCTACTTCGGCGGCATCGTGGACGAGGCCATCATGCGCGGCGTGGACGTGATGCTCTGCTTCCCCTCGTTCTTCCTGATCCTGGCCGTGATCGCCTTCCTGGAGCCAAACCTGGCCAACATCATGATCGTCATCGGGCTCACTTCCTGGATGGGCGTGGCCCGGCTCGTGCGGGCCGAGGCCCTCACGCTCAAGGGGCGCGATTTCGTAAGCGCGGCCCGGCTGGCAGGATGCGGCCCGGCGCGCATCCTGGCGCGCCACATCCTGCCCAACGCCGCCGCGCCGGTGCTGGTGTCGGCCACGCTGGGGGTGGCAGGGGCCATCCTCACCGAGTCGGCGTTGTCGTTTCTGGGGCTGGGCGTGCAGCCGCCCACGCCCTCGTGGGGCAACATGCTCCTGGAGGGCAAGGAGGTGCTGCAGATCGCGCCGTGGCTCTCGGTGTTCCCGGGGCTGGCCATCCTGGTGACAGTGCTTGGCTACAACCTGCTTGGGGAGTCCCTGCGGGACTTGCTGGACCCCAGGCTTCGGCAGTAAGGGCATCCCCGTGATCGAATTTCTGAGAATACGCGACCTGGCCCTTATCGCCGACGTGGAGTTGGAGTTCTCTCCCGGGCTCAACGTGCTCACGGGCGAGACGGGCGCGGGCAAGACCTTCGTGCTCAAGGCCCTGGAGTTCCTCACGGGCGAACGGCTCGCGCCGGACATGGTGCGCCCCGGGGCCGACAAGGCCCTGGTGGAGGCCCTCTTCGTGCTGGAGGGACGAGAGGTGATCCTGCGCCGGGAACTCTCGGCCGGGTCCGGCCGGGCCAGGCTCTCCATCGACGGCCAGCTGGCCGCGTCCGACGCGCTGCGCGATCTCAAGCCCCGGCTCCTCCTGCACGCCAGCCAGAACGGCCAGCAGAAACTGCTCTCTCCGGCCTTCCAGGCCCGGCTCCTGGACCACTTCCTTCCGGAACAGGCCCTGCTGGAGGAGCGGCGAGAGCTTTCGCGCCGCCTGACCGGCGTGGAGCGCGAGGCCAGGGAGCTGCGCGAGCGGGTGGCCCACCTGGAGGACCGGCGCGAGGTGCTGGAGCTCAAGCGCGCGGAGATCGACAAGGCGGCCCCGCGCGAGGGCGAGGAGGAGGAGCTTCTGGAGCGCCAGCAGGCCCTGCGCCACGCGCGCAAGGCCCGGGAGGCCCGCGAGGCCGCCCTGGACCTCCTGCTGGGCGAGGAGGGCGCGGGCGCCGTGCTGGGGCGTCTGGAGCGCGAGCTTGGCCACCTGGCCCAGGCCGGAGAACCCTTCCAGGCCGACCTGGACGCCGTGCGCGAGGCGCGCCTGGGCCTTTCGGACCTGGCCCAGCGTCTGCGCCAGGGCGGCGCGGGCTCCTCGGACGACCCCGAGGCCGTGGAGGCCCGCCTGTGGGAGCTGGCGCAGCTCAAGCGCAAGCTCAAGCTCTCCATGCCTGAGATCCTCTCGCTGCACCGCGAGATCGAGGCCAACCTGAGCTTCCTGGACAACGCAGGGCTCGACCTCAAGCGCCTGGAGCGCGAGGCCGGAGAGCTGCGCGCGGCCCTGGGGCGCACCCTCTCGCGGCTGGACGACGCCCGCCGGGAAGCGGCCGGGGCGCTCTGCGCGCGCATCGAGGAGGAGCTGCGCGGCCTGGGCTTCTCCGAGCACGTGCGCACGCTCTTCGAGTTCGCGCCCGCGGAGCTTTTCCCCGCCGACGCCGGGCACGAGGCCCTCACGGAGCTTTCGGCCAGGCTGCTCTTCGCGCCCAACCCGGGCCAGCCGCCCCGCCCCCTGGACCGCATCGCCTCGGGGGGCGAGCTGTCGCGGTTCCTCCTGGCGCTCACGAGCCTGCGCTCCGAGAACGACGAGGCCGTGCTCATCTTCGACGAGGTGGACGCAGGCATCGGCGGGCTCACGCTGAACCGCGTGGGCGAGCGCCTGAAGGCCCTGGCGGCCGAACGCCAGATGCTCCTGATCACCCACTGGCCGCAGCTGGCGGCCCTGGCGGAGCGCCACTTCCAGGTGGCCAAGCACGTGGCCGACGGCCAGACCGAGACCACCGTGACGCGCCTCACGGGCCGCGCCCTCTCCGAGGAGCTTTCGCGCATGGCCGGGGGCGGCGAGCAGGGCCGTGCCATGGCCGAGAAGCTGCTCTTGCCCCTGGGATAGACACAGCGATCCACCCGTAGCGCATCGCTTGACACATTGCGCCAGGCACGTCATGATGAGGTTGTCCATACCACCTCGCCTGATTTGACTAAGGGTGCAAACATGGATCAGCCGGACGTTCCGGCAACCCCACCGGAACCTGAAACAGGCGCTGAGCCTGCCCTGCCCCCCGTTCCGCTCGGCAGAGCCTTGTGGCGCACCATCTGGATAGCCGGGACCTTGACCATGGGGGTGGGGGCTCTCCTGCTGCCCCCGGAGTCTCACGAGGGGCGGCCCCTGGCCTACGCCGTGGGCGCCTGCGCGCGTCAGGCCATGGGCTGGGGGCTACTGGCGTTCCCGGCCGCGGGCTGGTTCTTCCTCTCCAGCCGGAGCCTGCACCGATTTTCCGCCCCGCGCGACGGCATCCTCTTCCTGTTGCTCTGTGTCCAGGCGGGTCTGGCCACGTGGACGCTCAGGTCGAACTGGGCCGTTGCCCTCTGCGCCCTGTGGGGCGCGCTCTGGCTTCGAAGCGCAAACAAGTCCGTGATGCGCGCGCTCGGTCAGGAATGGATGACCCTGGATATGCGAGACCATCCCAAACGGCCTCCCGGAAGCACCGACGGCCGCATACTGCTGGCCCTCTCGCTGAGAACGTTTTGCAAAACGTGCTTCTTGAGCATCTTGGTGAATTATCCGTTCGGATTAATCGGTTCCGCCGGGAGTGGCACAACATACGACCCCACGCTGTTTTTCACCATACGTTCCTGGAACCTAGCAGCCTTCTTCGCCCTATGCGACGCCGCTTATATTATTTATGAAGGACTCCAGGCATGGTACTTCCTCAGCCGGATACTCGTATTCTCGCTACTTACGGTTGTCACGTTTCTTCCTGCCGTGTTCAATTCTTCAAATGATCTCGGCCTGTTCGGAGCACTCGCCATCTGGACGGGGTTGGCGTCCGTGTGCTTTACCGTGGCGCTAATCCGCTGGCAAAAACGGCTCGGAACTCCTGCTCCTGACGCTCCCCCCGGGGCCTGACCGCGCCCGGCCGTCTCCCCCTGTCCGACGGCGCGCCGTCCTGAAACGCTTTTCAGCTTCCTGCCCGCACGAAACCGCCCCCCCCCGGGTACGGGGCGATGGCCCCCGGAACCGTCTTGCCCCACTTGACTGCATGAATAGCACACAATACAGAATCGCCAGTAGATATTGTGCCGGAGGAACGCCTTGAGCGCAGAGCAGGCAACAAAAATCGGCGGACAGGCCTCCGGGCATGGCCGGGACGATCCGCCTTCCGGCCAGAACCCCGCGCAGGCCTGGACGCCGCAGCCCGGCAAAAGGCGTATCTTCCTTCTGCTTTTGCTGCACCTACTGCCCGTGGCCGCCGGGTTCCTGTTCGCCTTTGGGCAACCTGCGGCGACGCGCCTGTGGCCCTCCCTGCCGTTCCATCCCGGATGGGCCGCCCTGGCGGCCTGCCTGACGCCCGTCGCGCCGCCGGCGGGCGCGGGGGCGCTCCTCTGGCTTGCGCCCCAGGCCCTGGACCAGACGCTGGACGGTTTTTTCCTCACCCTGGCGCTGGGCCTCGCGGCGTTGAGCCTGGCCCAGGAAGTCAAAAGGCAACGCCTGGCCCGGCTCGCCAAACGCAACACCCATGAAGCGTGAGGCGGCCTCCACGGCCGGGACGGCCGCACGCGCGGACGGCGGATCGCCTTCCTGCGCGCACGACGGGATGGCCTGCGGACAAAAAACGCCCCGCCCTTCTTGTCCGCCCCCCTGCCCACCAATTGGCAGGTCCCTGGCCCGGACGCTCCTGGCGGGCTACGGCCTGGCGCTGCTGCTCGGCGTCGGCGTATGGGCGCTGAACCCGCTGCGCACGGCGGACTGGCCGGACCCCACGAGCCACCTCCTGGCCCTGGCGCTCTGGTGCAGCCTTGTGACAGTCCCGGCCTGCGCGGTGTTCTTCCTTTCAAGCGTTGGCCCAGCCCGGTTCTCGGCCCGGCGCGACGCGATCTTGCTGCCGGTGATGGCCTCGCACGCTGCGCTCTCGGCGGTGTTGGGCCAGTGCATGAGCCTGACGCTGAAGCTGGGCGTGCCCTGGGGCCTGGGCGCGGGGGGCTGGCAGATGCTGGGCAAGGTATGGATTTGTCTGGCGCTGTGGGCCTGTTCCGAGTTTGTCCCCGCAATGCTGGGGCATCCCTGGGCCGGAGGGGGGGGCTCCGGGCGCGCGGCGAAACCGCCCGATCTGCCTGACGCCCGGTCCGTCACGGCCCTCCTCCTGGCCCTGGCCTTCAAAGGGACCGCGATCCTCACGTTTTTCGAGCTGCTGGGCTCCTGGATGGTCGGCGGCCTGTTCCTGCAGTTCTCCAAGGCGTTGCCGCGCGTTGACGGCACACCGGGGTATGCAGCCCTTATGGCGGCGTTATACCTGGACGGCGTGCTCCAGCGGTCGTTCACGCGCTGGGGCACGGCGCGCAGGCTGCTTCTCTTCATGCTCCTGACGGGGGCCTGCGCGGCTTTCGTGTGGGCGCACGACAGGAGCGCCGGGCCGCTTGTCCCCGGAGCGGCGTGGGCGGCCCTGGCCGCGCTGCATCTGGCGGGGCTTCGCAAGCAACACCAACCCGCGCGAGCGGACGGCGAGGAGACGACGCCATGACGGACCCCTCGGAAACCCAGACCCCGGCCGGGAGCGGCGACGCCCCAAAGGAGCACAGGCCGCTCTCGCCGGGCCGCGCCCTCGCCTTGACCGTGGCCTTGGGATACGGGTTGGCTTTTATCCTGGGCCAGAGCGTTTCCGGGCAACCCTGGGCGGTCTCGCCCGGGGGGAGCGACGCCGGGCCGCAGATTCTGGCCACCACGCTCTGGTTCAGCCTGTGCACGGTTCCTATCGCGGCGGTGCTCTTCCTCTCCAGCGTGAGCGAACCCCGCTGTTCGGCCCAGCGGGACATCCTGCTGCCGCCCGTGCTGGCCGCGCACGCCGCGCTCACCCTGGGCCTCGTCCTGACCTTCCCGGACGCCCGCGAATCGGCGGTCCTGTTCGGGACGCAGCTGGCCAGGGTCTGGGCGTCCGTGGCCGCCGGGGCCTGCATGCTCGCCGTGCCGAGTCTTCTGGGGCAGAGCTGGGCGGGCCGGGCCCTGATGGGCCTCCCGTCGGAGGGGCCGAGCCTGCCCTGCGCGCGATCGCTGGCGGCCATCGCGCTCGGGGCGCTTTGTTTCTGGGTTTCGGGAGAAACCTTGACGCTCGCCATGTCCCGCGCCATCCAGACCGGCGGAGTGGGGGGCTTCCCCGGGCAGCCTGCGATCCCCCATTCGCCCTGGCTGGTACTCGGTCTGATGGCCGGAGGGCTCTGGCGCGCCCTGCACAGGGCGTTCTGGGGGTGGAGCGTGGTCCGGAGGCTGGCCCTCTCGGCGGTTTTCGGGGCGATGCTGGCGTGCGCGCTCTGGGCGGGCACGCTCTGGGCGCAGCCGCCCGCGCTGCCCGCCTGGGCGCTGTGGGCCGTCTGGGGCGGCTTCACGGCCGGGAGCCTCTTCGGCTACCTGGTGGCGACGCAGCCGCATCACCTCAGAGCGCCTGCTTCTCCCGGGACGCGTCCAGGGCCTTGATCGGGGCCACGTAGGCCCGGATGGCCCGCGCCGCCGCGTGTCCCACCAGGCCCATGCGGGGGATGCCCGTCATGGGCAGCGCGCCCTCTATCAGGTCCGCCGCGCCCTCCAGGCGCTGGGCCGTGCCCGTCAGGCGCTCCAGGAGCGCCGCGCCCAGGGCCGGGCAATCCTGCGCCCGGGCCGAACGCCACAGCGAGAGCGTGTCCTGGCACTCCACATAGAGCAGACGTGCCGTCACCAGCCCGTAGAACACGTGGAGATCGGCCTTGCCGTCGAGCACGTCGCGGCTCATGGGGCCGGCCATGGCGTCCAGCTCGGGCAGCAGGCGCTCGAAGGCCTGGGCCCCGGGGCGCAGGGCCTCGGCCAACGCGGAAGGGTCCTGCGCGGCGCAGGGCGCGGCGGCCAGGGCGCACAGGGCCGCCAGCACCCCGCAGGCCGCGCCACGCATTGACTTCAGCCACCTTCGAACGTAAGCCCGTTGCCGGCCGTTCAATCCCTCTTCCGGAGTTTCCATGCTCGACCTCCTCACGGCCGTGGGCATCAGCCTGGCGGGTTTCGCCCTCCAGGTCTGGCCCCGGCTGATCAACCGTTCCTTCGGCATCGACACCTGGCGCTTCACCCTGCTGGCCCAGGCCATCCGCGACACGAAGCGCCTCCCCGAGAGCCTGCCCCACAAGTACATCGTTCCGGGCTCAGTGGACAACCCGCCGCTTCTGCCGTGGCTGTGCTCGCTTCTGCCCAAGGACTGGCTCGACCGCAACCAGGGACTGATCTCCCCTGCCTTCGACGTGCTGGGCAGCCTCACGGTCTACGCCATGGGCTATGCGGCCTCGGGCCAGGCCGCCGGGGGACACTTCGCCCAGCTGGCCTACCTCCTCACCCCCGTGGTGCCCCTGGAGGCCTCCAACCTCTCGCTGCGCACCCTGGGCAGCCTGATCTTCACCTGGGCCATGCTCTCGGTGCAGGCCTATGTGATCCACCCCGTCTGGTGGACCTTCCTCCTGGGCGTGGCTGGCGTCTCGCTCCTGGCCATGACCCACCGCATGGCCATGCAGGTGTTCTTCTTCACCCTCTTCTGGATGGCCATGGCCACGGGCGACGTGCACCACCTGCTGGTGTTCGCCGTGGGGCTCATCGTGGTGCTCTTCGCCTCCAGGGGGCTCTACCTGCGCTACCTGCGCGGGCATCTGCTCATGATCAGCTTCTGGATGTACAACATCCACAACCGCCTGGCCCATCAGGTGCGCGGCAACCCCACCAAGGAGCGCAAGCACACCGACTTCGTGCGCCGCATCGAGCACCTGATCTGGACCATCCCCGTGGCCCCATTCCTGGCCGTGAACCCCTGGATCCTCTACACCTTCTGCGCCCTCTTCAGCGTGCTGCCCGGCGCGGCCGACCCGTGGATGAAGTCCTTCACGCTCTGGAGCGCCACGCTCTTCGGCCTGGGCATCTTCTTCAACCTGCCGCTCACGCGCTTCCTGGGCGAGGGACAGCGCTACCTGGAGTTCGGCACTTCGGCGGCCGCCGCGGTGGCCGGGGCCATGGTCCTCAAGTTCCAGGGCAATCCCGCAGTGTGGAAGGTGGTGTCCTACGCGCCCTGCCTGATCGGCCTGGGCTGCCTGGCCATCATCCTGTTCTTCCAGGTGAAGCTGGTAGTGAAAAACCCCGACAAGTCCATCACGCCGGCCCTGCGCGCGCTCATCGACCACCTGAACTCACGGCCCGAGCCCGTGCGCCTGGCCTGCCTGCCCCACGGCCTGGCCGACGCCGTCACCTACTTCCTGGACAACGGCCAGGTGCTGCTCTCGGACAACTCCGTGGGCGTGTGGGAGCTGGGCGACTGGTTCCCGCTGATCACCAAGCCCCTCACGGAGATCGCCGCGAAGTACCGCCTCAACGCCTTCCTGGTGTCCACCAACTTCGTCACGCCGGAAGAGCTGGACCTGCCCGGGTTCGAGGTCACCTTCCGCCAGGACAACCTGATCCTCTTCGAGCGCAAGGCCTAGGGGAAGGCCATGGGCAGACGTTTGGATTCGGTGTTCATCGCCACCTGCTCGGACATCCTGGACGAGTCCGGGGCGACCATCCGGCACAACAGCCCGGCGTGGCCGCTCATGGACTACTTCTCCCGGCGCTGCTCCCGGGTGAGCGTGCTGGAGCTCTCCGTGCCGCGCAAGGGCATGGTCAACCGGCCCCAGCTCACCTCCTTCCGGGACGGACGGCGCACCGGCTTCCGCACCTGGGGCCCCCTGGCCACACGGCCCTTCGCCGTGTCCGACGGCGCGGCCGGGCCGCGCACCTTCCTGCGCCTGAAGCTGCGCGACCTGGCGGCCTGCCTCTGGGCCGCCTCTGCGGAGCGCGGCGGCTTCGACCTGTTCATCGGCGTGGAGTCGCTCCTGGCGCTGTGCGGGGGCTACCTCAAGAAGCTCGGCAAGGTGCGCGAGAGCGTCTACTACATCTCGGACTGGTCGCCCTGGAAGTTCTCCAACAAGGCCCTCAACAAGGTCTACCTGGAGATGGACCGCGCCGCCTGCCTGCTCTCGGACCACATCTGGAACTACACCGACGCCATCGAGCACGCCCGGCGCGACATCCTGAAGTTCGACGACACCCACTTCGGCCGCCAGCACCGCGTGCCCTTCGGCTTCATCCCCGACGGCGCCACCCCGCCCCCCGACGGCGAGGTGGACCTGAACCGCCTGGTCTTCTGCGGCGGCATCGGCCCCGAGAACGGCCTGGACGTGATCGTGGAGGCGCTCCCCGGCATCGCCCGCAGGCTGCCCGGCATCCGCCTGGACGTGCTGGGCGACGGCCCGGACCTGCCCCGCCTCAAGGAGCGCGCCCGGGAGCTGGGCGTGGACGGGCGCGTCACCTGGCACGGCTACGTCACCGACCGCGCGGCCATCCTCAAGGCCCAGCTGGGCACGGCCCTGGCCCTGGCCCCCTACGCGCCCCTGGAACACAGCGTGAAGCGCTTCGGCGACGTGATCAAGATCCGCGAGGCCATCGGCTGCGGCCTGCCCGTGGTCACCACCCGCGTGCCGCCCTCCCACAAGGAGGTGCTGGAGAAGAACCTGGGCCGCGTGATCGACTACTCGCCCCAGGCCCTGGAAGAGGCCGTGGCGGAGCTGCTCTGCGACCGCGAGCGCTACTTCGCCGTGCGCGCGGCCGTGCTGGCCGCCTCGGGCGACAACCTCTGGGAAGCCGTGTACGGCCGCACGCTGGCGGCCATGGGCTACGGCGCTTGACCGCGTTCACGCGCCGGACTAGGTAGGCACACCATCATGGCAGATGTCCTTCTCTTCAATTCCACCATCAAGCTCGGGCATACCGCGCGGGGCATTCAATACTACCCTCCCGTGGGCCTGGGCTACGTGGCCGCCGCTCTGGAAGCCCGGGGCATCTCCACCGCCATCTGCGACCTGGGCGTGGAACCGCTGGGCGTGGAGGAGTGCGCCGCCCTGGTGGCGAAGCTCAATCCGAAACTCGTGGGCATCTCCTCGGTGTCGCCCCAGATCCACAACACCATGCGCCTGGTGCGCGGCCTGCGCGCCCGCTTCGGCAACACCATCTCCATCGCCCTGGGCGGCTACCACATCTCCAACGACCCCACCTTCCTAGAGCGCTACCCGGAGGTGGATTTCGGCGTCGCCGGAGACGGCGAAATCACCTTCCCGGACCTGGCCGAACGCGTGCTGGGCGGCGAGGAGGTCAAGGGCCTGCACACGGGCGTGCAGGTGCGCTCCTTCGACGACGTGCCCTACCCCGCCTACCACCTGCTGGACATGGAGCGCTACAAGGCCATGGGGCTCACGCGCTACCCCACCCTGGCCACCCGGGGCTGCCCATTCAGCTGCATCTTCTGCTCGCGCTCTCCCGCCGCGCGGCGCGTGCGCTTCCGTTCGCCCGAGAACCTCATCGGCGAACTGGAGCGCTACCACACCCAGTTCGGCGGCTGGTATGAATTCATGGACGAGTCCTTCACGCTGCGCCGCGACAACGTGGTGGCCATGTGCGAGGCGCTCATCCGCTGGGGCAAGCCCATCCGCTGGTCGGCCGGGAGCCTGCGCCTGGACCAGGTGGACCGCGAAACCATGCGCCTGATGTGGGAGGCCGGCTGCCGCACCTTCTTCGTGGGCGTGGAATCCGGCAACGAGCGCGTGCGCAACGACGTGATCCGCAAGAAGCTGCGCGACGACGTGCTCATCAAGGCCTTCCGCGTGCTCGACGAGTTCGGCTTCGAGGTGGAGGCCTCCTTCGTGATCGGCCACCCCACCGAGACCGAGGAGGAGCTGGCGCAGACCTGCTTCTTCCCCGCCAAGCTCAAGGACATGGGCATCCGCTGCCTCACCCAGGTGGGCATCAAGCCCGCGGTGCCCATGCCCGGCTCCAGGCTCTGGGACATCGCCATCCAGGAGGGCCGGATCGCCCCCGACTTCCTGGACCGCTACATCAACTTCGAATACGGGGAAGACTTCTGGAAGGTCTGGCCCACCTACGTGCCCGACGGCCTCACCCAGGAGCGCATGAACGAGCTGCGCAAGAAAGGCTACATCGCCTACTACCTGCGCCTCTCCTATGTGCTCTGGCGGCTCAAGCGCAATCTTCTCTCCCCCGACCTCCTTCTGGCCGACCTCAAGGACTGCTGGTCCATGCTGACCAAAGGCCACTCCACCGTTAGCCTGAGCGACTAAGCCATGACCTCCTTCCGCAAGACCGCAGCCCGCAACATCCCCGAAGGCTTCGACCTGGAGAGCCACCCCAAGGTGGCCATCATCGTGGAGACCACCATCCCCCCGGTGTCGCGCGCCAACCTGCGCATGTACTGGCTGGCCCGCGAGATCATCGCCCAGAAGAAGGCCCTGGTGAACATGGTCGCCCCCAGCCGCGACCTGGGCTCCCGGCGCTCCTACTTCACCGAGTGGATCTGGATGAACCAGTACCCGGGCTTCGGCAAGCGACTCTACGGGGCCATGCGCCTGCCGGTGCGCCTGTGGCACTTCCTGGCCTCCATCCTCTCCATCGTGGCCCTTGAGGCCTGGTACCGCCGCAGCGGCGCGCGCGGCTTCTGCGCCGTGCACGCCTGGAACCCCCTGGCCGGCATGGCCGCCGTGGTGGCCGGGGCCATCATCCGCCGCCCCGTGTTCCTGGATTTCACCGACTTCTACTCCGACATCGCCCGCACCGACATGCCCTTGCTGGCCAAGCCCCTGGTCTGGCTGGAGAACCTGGTGCTCTCCCGGGCCAGGCGGGTCTTCGTGGTCTCGGAGTCCATGCGCGAACACCTGGTCAGCCGCAAGGGCCTCGCCCCGGAAAAGGTGGTGGTGGTCCCCGACGGCACCGACGCCCAGACCTTCCGCCCCGGCCTGGACGGCAGCGCCGTGCGCCGCAAGCTGGGCCTGGGCGAAGACACCCCGCTCATCGTCTTCCACGGCGACATCAAGCACGACGACGGCGTGGACGTGCTCATGCGCGCCCTGGCCCTGGTGCTCAAGACCCGCCCGGACGCGCGCCTCCTGGTGCTGGGCGGCGGCGGCCCCTACTTCCAGAACGAGATCCGCCCCCTGGTGGAGAGCCTGGGCAT
>NZ_JBZVFJ010000117.1:0-12740 GCF_058402725.1 Fundidesulfovibrio sp.
GGTCCTCACCGCGAAGAAGCCTGAGTACGACCTGCGCCTTGTGCTTGGCCCAATACCGCTTCCGACCTGTCGATTCGTTGCCCATCTGACACCTCCAGGACGTCCGTTCCATACGTCCAAGTTGGTGTCCAAGAAAACCCTAGGGCAATCCACGTTAGGGAGAATATACTGACATGCTGATATTCTGGCGTCCCAAGGGATTTGAAACCTTGATAGCGGCGCGAGGGTGTCCGAGCAGACTGATGTACTTCTTAACGCATGTATATTACATGACTCTTCTTGGCTGCTCGCGTTCCGATAATGCCAGAAGTGCTAGGTGTGATGTGGACACGCGTGTGGACGGCGTGAGGCCGACAAAGGGGGCGATGGCTATTGTCGCCTGTCTGTTTCGCAGTGGGTCTGGAGCACCGAGACAACAGGTTGTAGCTGCCCGTCCAGAAGCGGACGGAGAACGCACGAATGCACGAGCACCTTCCTCACTCTCGGGGAGCACCCTTCGATGAAGGCGGCCCTGCCGCCTGAGGCGCACGACTTGGCGAACGCTTCAAGCTCCAACACTTCGACGGCATCCACGGAATGCAGGCCGGACAAATCGAGAACGACCCCGCGCGGCGAGAGGGTTCCTCCGCCCAGCTCCCGCGCCAGGGTCTCCAGAGCGTGAAAGGCCATGGGGCTGTCCAGCCGGATCACCCTGACGGAGCAGCTTGTCTCCCCCATTGGCCTCCTGCCGGAAAACGGCCCGCGTTTTCCCCCCGCAAGCGGATGCGCGCCCCTCCCCAGCCCTCTGGACCTCCCCGCGTTGCTTGCGACGCGCAGGAAGGCGAACGAGACGAGAAAGGAAGCGGTGAACACGGCGCAGGAGGACCCCAGAGCCACGGCTGCCGTGGCTGCCAGGGCGACAAGTGTCTTTCCCGGGTGGGACAGTACGCCGGGACGTCCGGCGGCCTCGAAAACATCCATTGTCGTGGGCATGGGTCGTATCCCCCCGCTCACGCCCGCTGGGCGGCGGCATGTACCGCCTCCAGGAGCGTGTCAAGGCTCAAAGGTTTGTGGAGATAGGCTACGGCGCCTCGGCGCAGGGCCTCGTCCTCTTCCGTCCGGTTGCCATGTCCCGAGAGGACGATCACCGGAACGGGCGATCCGGAGGCCTTCACCCGGTCGAGCACCTCGAGCCCGCCCATGCCCGGCATGCGCATGTCCACCACCATGACCGTCGGTTTCTCGGCCTTCAACATTTCGAGGCCATCGGTTCCCGTATTGGCCACGAAGCAAGGGTAGTCCCTGATCTCAAGGCGCTCGGCCATGGTGCTCACGAACTCTGCCTCGTCGTCCACCAGCAGAATGCTGATCTCGTCAGCCATCACGAACCTCCGCTCACGCAGCCTCCAGGGGGAAGATGCGCACGTTGGGGTAGACGCCCTTCAACTCGGACTCCGAATAGGGCTGGATGATGTTGTAGACGATGTTCTGAGTGTTCTGGGCGTGCCCGATGTTCTTTTCGCCGTCGTAGTAGGCCCCGTTGGCCTCAAGGATGTGGTGGATGCGCTTGTTGAAGGAGCACACGAACGCGCCGCCGTCGCCCTCGAAGGACATGTGGCCCCTCTTGAACTTGCCGCGCACCTGGGCCAGCTTGTCGATGGGGACCGAGTGCTTCTCCAGGTCCGCCGCCGTGCGGATGTGCCCCCAGACCAGATGCCCGGTCGGCACCTCCACGGGCTCCTTCAGGTCCACGATGGTGTGGGGCATGACGATGCTGTCGTCGCCCACCTTGAACTTGTACTCGGGGCTGCCCTGCAGGAAGGAGTTGAAGCCCACGAACACGTTCTTTCCCAGGAAGCAGTGGATGAGCTTGCCGCCGTGGGCCGTGACGTTGGGGCCGGTGAGCCGGGAGTGGATGATCAGGCAGTTCTCCTGGGCGTTGGCCCCCTTGCCCAGCCAAGCCTCGTCCAGGTAGCAGCGCTGGGCCACCAGCACGTTCTCGCCCACGTGGGTCTTGCCCTTGAGGGCCGCGTAGCGGCTGACGAAGGACGTATCGGGCACACCCTCGGGCGGCGAGGAGTACAGGTAGCCGAACACCTTCTCGAAGTCGGCCTTGCGCTGCTCCACCAGGTTCGCCATCACCCCGCCGGGGCAGCAGCCTGGGGTCAGGTTCACGTACTTGTTCAGCACCGACTTGGGGTACTGGTATTTGAATTCGAAGACGTCCTTGGCCCGGATGAGGATCTGCCCCGGCTCCACCACCTCGTTGAAGAGCTCCCCCACCTGCACGTAGGAGAAGGCCCCGATCACCGAGTTGCGCACGGTGGTGAGGTCCACGGTGGCGAAGGGCCCCAGGAAAAGCCCGTTGCAGGGCGAGCCGTGGATGTTGGCGTAGGGCATGGCTACGGTGTTCCTGATGGGGAAGGTCTCGGGGGTTTCGGGATCGTGGGAGAAGCTGTGCACCAGGGTCTTGATGAGGAAGCTGTCCTCGATGCTGATGGTCTCGTCCTCGTGCAGGTCGATGGCCATGCCCTGGGCCACGAAGGGCTTGGACTTGCGCTTGAGTTCGTCGCCCCGGATGTCGGACTTGTAGAGGATGGAGTGCTTGGCCTTGCAGCGGCCCAGGAAATAGGAGCCCGCCAGGCTTGAGTGCTCGAAGTGGATGAGCAGCGGATGCTCGGTGGTGAGCCCGTAGAAGGCGTAGTACTGCACGAACTTCTCGGGGGTGATGAGCCCTCGCAGGTATTGCCCGGCGTCGACTCCGTGCCCCCGCAGGGTCACGTTGACGCGGGAGATGACCCGCTCGATGAGCTTCTCGAGGTATTTCACGGCGCCTCTCCTATCCGGGTATTTGCGTTGCTTCCGTGGATTCGCGGCGGGAGGCGTTCACAGCCCTTTGGATGGCCTCGATTATCTCCTCCACGCCGCAAGGCTTGAGAAGGTAGTTGAAGGCCCCCAGGCGCATGGCCTCCTGGGCCTCCTCCCTGGCGCCGTGGCCGGTGAGGATGATGACTTTCATCTCCGGGGCCATCTTGCGAAAGACTCCCAGCACCTCCAGACCGCTCATGTGTTCCATCTTGAGGTCAAGCACGGCCACATCGAAGGGCTGTTCGCGCAGCTTCACCAGGGCCTCGCGGCCGCTGGCGGCGGCCTTGGCCACGATGCCGCGCTTGGTCATCCGTTTGACCAGCACGCGCCCGAACGACACCTCGTCGTCCACGAGCAGCACCTGGATGGGCTGGAATGTCTCCTGGCTCATGTCGCGCTCCTAGGCGTAACGTCCGGTGATCTCCTTCATCTCGGCCTGAACGATCTTCTCCTCGTGCGCCGCCTTCTTCTCCTTGGCGTCCTTGACCTTTTTGATGAGCAGGTCCAGGTCGCAGGGCTTCATGAGATAGTCAAACGCGCCTTTCTTCATGCCCTCGATGGCGTTCTCCACGGTGGCGTGGCCGGTGAGCATGACAACCTCCACCAGAGGGTGGTCCTTCTTGATCTCGGCCAGGGTCTCGGTGCCGTCCATGCCGGGCATTTTCACGTCCAGGATGACCACGTCTATCTTGGGCTCAGAGGCCAGCATCTCGAGGGCCTTCTCGCCGGAGTCGGCGGTTAACACGGTCAGGTCGCGCATGCCCAGGCGCTTGCTCATCACGTCCAGGAAAGGGGCCTCGTCGTCCACGATGAGAACTTTGGCGATATGCATGATTCTGCTCCTTGGCGGCCGCGGTCAGGCCGTTGATTGTTCCCCTTCGGGGCTGTTGGGGGTCAGGGGGATGTAGACGTGGAAGGTCGCGCCCTGTCCGGGAGTGCTCTCCACGGTGATGTCCCCGCCCATCTTGTCGATGATGCCGTAGCAGATGGACAGGCCGAGGCCCGTCCCCTTGCCCACGGGCTTGGTGGTGTAGAAGGGCTCGAAGATGCGGTCCACGTTGGAGGCCGGGATGCCCTGGCCGTTGTCCTGCACGTCGATGACCGCGAAGTCGTCCTCAAGGCGCGTGCGCACCTCGATGACCCCTTCGTCCTTGTCGATGGCGTCCATGGCGTTGTTGATCAGGTTCAGGGCCACCTGCTGGAGTTCCGTGGGCGAGAGCATGATTTGCGGTATGGAGCGGTCGAACTGCCCGCGCACCACGATCTTCTCGTAGCGGGCTTTCTGGGATGCGAAACCGATCACTTCCTCCAGGAGCCCGTTCACGTCCACATCCTTCACCACGGAGTCGGTCTTGCGGGCGAAGCTCAGGAGCTTGTGGGTGATCTCCTTGCAGCGCCTGCCCTGGATGACCACCTCCCGCAGGGAGTTGGTCAGCTCGTCGTAGTTCTTGAGGGCCTGGCGGTCCTCCTCGTCAAGGAGGTCCTGGGTCCAGCCCGCGTATTCGATCATGATGGCCACGGGGTTGTTGATCTCGTGGGCGATGCCCGAGGCCAGCTCCCCGATGGCGGCCAGCTTGCCGGTTTCCACGATCTGCCTGCGCATGGCGTCCTGGGCCTTCTCGGCCACGAACAGCCTGGAGAGCAGGCGGCGCATGGCGTAGACCGACGTGCCCACGATGGCCGCCCCTCCCGCCAGCAGGATCACCAGGAAGGTCCGCCGGGCGGTGATCAGGTGGATGAGCGCGTCCGAGGCCTCCTGCTGGAGCACCATCACCCAGTCGCCCCCCTTGAGCGGCGCGGCGGTGAAGAAGTACTCAACGCCCCCCACGGAGCTGCCGGACAGGGCGTAGGCCCGCCCGGGCGCAAGGCCCCTGGCGGCGATTTCCCGGAGCACTTCCGGCGGCAGCACGTCGTCCCCCCGGCGTTCGGTCTGGAACTCGCCCGCGCGGTTGATGATGTAGGCGTGTCCGGTGCGACCGTGACGTATCTCCTTCACCAACTCGTTGAACTGGGCAAAGTCGATGGTGGCGCGCAAGAGCCAGCGCTTGCCGCCCTCGTGGATGGCCACGGCCACCACGAAGTGCGGCACGTTGCGGATGCCCAGGAACACGTCCGATACATAGGTCTCCGAGGCCATGGCCCCTTTGAACCAGTCCGTCTGGGAGTAGTCGGCCCTGTCCAGTCTGAAGGGGCCGGCGTAGGAGACCAGCCTGCCCTGATCGTCCACCACGCCCAGGTCCACGAAGGAGTCGTCGTAGACCGCGCGCATCTGCTCCAGGATGAAGGACAGGCGGTTTTCGTTCAGCAGGTTCTCCAGGGGGCTCACCAGGGCGCGCATGCGGATGTTGCCCAGGCGCTCCTTGAGGTAGTCGTCCACGGCCACGGCGTGGCGCTCGATGAGCTCCTCGTCGAGGGCGGTGATCTTCTCGCGGTAGACCCCGTGGAAGAAGGAGTAGCTCTGGATCCCGGCCAGAACCAACGGGACCAGGGACACCAGGATGACCAGGAGCATCATCTGGCGGCCGACCCTGCGGTCGGCGCGGATGGCCCCCTCTCCCGCCGCCGTGCGGGGGTGCTTGCCCGCCGGAGCGGAATGCGGCGAGGCTTCGTGCGTATGGTGTCCGCTGGTCATGTCTGGCCTCCTCCCCCTCGGGGGTGAACTACCACTTCAGGACATAGTACCGGACGTACAGATACACGGCGGAGATGGCCACGGTCAAAAACATCACCGGCATGCCGTACTTCATGAAGCGCACGAAGGTGATCTTGTTTCCTGCCTTCTCGCTCATGCCCACCACGATCACGTTTGCCGAGGCCCCGATGGCCGTGCCGTTGCCGCCCAGGCACGCGCCCAGGGCCAGGGCCCACCACACGGGCAGCATGGTGGGGTGCTGGTAGAGCTCGAAGCCCTTCAGGCCCGTGGAGGGGCCGAGCACCTTCTCCGCCATGTCGATGAGCAGCGGGTTCATGGTGGCCACGTAGGGGATGTTGTCCACGATGGCCGAGGCGATGGCCGAGAACCAGACCATCACCATGGACAGGGTGAACATGTCCGTGGGCGTGGGGCCGGTGAGGTCGATCATCTGGCGCGAGAGCATCTCGATGAAGCCCACCTTCACCGTGCCGCCGATGATGATGAACAGGCCGATGAAGAAGAAGATGGTGGACCATTCCACCTCGGCCAGCACGTGGTGTGGGTCCTCGTCGGAGAGCAGCAGAAGGAGCGCCGCGCCGCCCATGGCCACGGTGGCGGGCTCGAAGTGGAACACCCCGTGGAGCACGAAGCCCAGGATGGTGAGCCCCATGATGGTGCCGGACTTGCGCAAAAGCGGCATGTCCTTGATGAGCGCGTTCTCGTCCATGGCCATGATGCGGGCCTTGAGGGCGTCGCTCACGTGCAGGCGCTTGGCGAAGACGATCTTCCAGACGAACATCCACACGATCATGGTGATGACGATCACCGGGGTCAGGTTATAGATGAAGTCCATGAAGGCGAAGCCGGCCTTGGAGGCGATCATGATGTTTGGCGGATCGCCGATCAGGGTTGCGGTGCCGCCGATGTTGGAGGCCAGGGCCTCGGTGATGAGGTAGGGCACGGGGTCCACCTCAAGTTCCTTTGCGATCAGGAGCGTCACCGGGGCCAGGAGGAGCACGGTGGTCACGTTGTCCAGGAGCGCCGAGGCCACGGCTGTGACGATGGAGAAGATGACCATGATCCGGAAGGGATCGCCCTTGGCCACCTTGGCGCTCTTGATGGCCACGTACTGAAAGACGCCGGTCTTGGTCATGATGTTCACCATGATCATCATGGAGATGAGCAGGAACACCACGTTCCAGTCCACGCCCAACTCGATGTTGTGCAGGGCGTCGTGCTGGGTGAGCACCTTGGTGAGCAGCGTGAGGGCCGCTCCGGCCATGGCCACCTTGGTCTTGTGGATCTTTTCCGAGACGATCACCGCATAGGCGGTGAAGAAGATGCCTACCGCTACCCAGAACATGGAGGGCCTCCTATTGCAGTTCCGGGCAGGCGTGCCCGCACAGGCTGATGAGTTTGTCCAGGAGCGCCCCGCGGCCCACTTCTCCCAAGAGCTTCCCGTCCGCGTCCACCACCGGCAGGGTGTTGATGCCCTTCTCCGCGAAGAGCGTCTCGGCTTCCAGGAAGTGGGCCTCGGCCTTCAGGCAGTGGCAGTCCGTGACCATCACGTCCTTGGCGGTCTTCCCCTTGTTCTCCTCCAGCATCCTGGCGGCAAAGGCCTCGTCCTCGGCCAAGGCCTTGGCCAGGTTGGAGTCCAGGTAGAAGGGCGTGAGCACCTTGAGCAGGTCCAGGCTGGAAACCACACCCTTGAGCATCCCGGCCGCGTCGGTGACGTAGATCAGGCGCGAGGGCTTGCCCTTGGCCGCGCAGAGCAGGGCCACCAGGGAGTCGTCGGGGCTGACCGTGGCGAGCTGCGTGTTCATGATGTTTGAAACTTTCATCGTAGGCGGCTCCTTGGGCTATTTCAGGCTGACGGGCATGCCCATCATCGGCCAGATGAAGGCGATGAACACGGCCAGGACGATCATGAGCATCAGCGAGGCGATGAGGCCGTAGCGGAAGAACTCGCCGGAGGTGAACATTTTCGAGTTGTAGGCGATGGCGTTGGGCGCCGCGCCCACCAGGAGCAGGAAGGGCATGCCCGCCGTGGCCAGCGCGGAGTAGAACACCACCTCGGGGGCCACGCCCAGGTAGGGGCAGAGCACCAGGGCCACGGGCAGTGAGATGGCGATGGCCGCCACGTTCATGATGAAGTTGGTCATCACCAGCACGAAAAAGGCGATGCTCAAGACGAACACGAAGCCGCTGGCCTCCGTGAACATGGTCAGCCAGTTCACGGCCAGCCACTTGGCGGCCTCGGTCTGCCACAGGCAGAAGCCGATCGACATGGCCCCGGAGAAGAGCAGGATGATGTTCCAGGGGATGTCTTCCAGATCCTTGATGTCCAGGATGTTGAACACGAAGAAGAGCACCGTGACCAGGATCATGATGGCGGGCTTGTTCACGCCCTTGATGGCCGGGATGAAGGACTGCATGGACATGAACAGGATGGCCCCACCGATGAGCGCGGCGGCCAGCAGCTCCTGGCGGCTGATGGGGCCCAGATTCTTGGCCAGCTGGGCGGCCTTCTGGCGAAGGCCCGGGATGGTGTCGCGCTCGGGCTTCAGGAACACCATGAAGAAGCCCCAGAGCAGGAAGACCATGGTCCAGCCCAGGGGGGCGAAGTAGTAGAAGTACTCGAAGAAGCTCACGTCCTTGCCGGCCAGCTCCTTGAAGAAGCCCACGGCCACGATGCCGCGCGCGGCGCCCAGCAGGGTGATGATGGAACCCGCGCCGCACACGTAGGCCAGGCCGATGAACATGGCCTTGCCGAATTTGGAGGGCTTCATCTCCTCATCGTAGAGGGCGTAGATGGCCATGAACAGCGGGAACATGGTGGCGGCCACGGCCGTATGCGCCATGAGGTGCGTGAGGAACACCGTGCACAGGAAGCACCCCAGCATGATCATGGAGGTCTTCTCGCCCACGATCTGGAGCATCTTGTAGGCCATGCGCTTAGTCAGGCCGGTCTTGGTGAACACCAGGCCGATGACGATGGAGCCGAAGATGAAGAGCACCGAGGGGTCCATGAAGTCCTTGAAGGCGTCCTCGGGCTTGCGGATCATGAACAGGGCCTGGAGCACGCCGATCATCAGCGCCGTGACGCCGATGGGCAGCACCTCGAACACCCACCAGGTCCCGGCCAGCAGGAACACGGCCAGCGCGCCCTTGCCCTCCTTGGAGAGCACGAAGTGCTTGCCCATGGGGTCGATGGCGTCCGGCCAGGCCGGGGAGAAGTTGACGATAGAGAACAGGGCTACGCCCAGCAGGAGAAAGAAGGCCCGCTTCATGTCGAAGGCCGGGGCTGCGGCTTGTGCGCTCATGGTTGTTGGCTCCCGTGCTTGGAAATTAGGGCTTGGGACAGGCCTTGGCCGCCTGGAGCACGGCCTTGAACACGTCCGTAAGTTTCAGGATTCCGGCAGGCGCACCGCCTTCGGTGACGATGAGCGCCTGGCGGCCGGACATGACGTACTGGTGGATGGCCAGGTCAAGACTCTCGGAAGATGCGATGAGTTGGTCCTTCGCGAAGGGCTTCACAAAGTCGGCCACCTTGCGCTGGGCCGCCAGAGAGCAGAGATGCTCCATGGGGGCGTCGAAAAGGCCCAGCGATTTCACGGTTTCGCGGGCCAGTTCTCCGTAGTAGCGGGCGTCTTCCATGCCCTCGAAGAGGCCGTCCTGGGCGTACTTGGGCTCCAGGCCCTTGAGGTAGTCGATGGACTCGAACACGCCCTGGGCCTTGCCTGCGGCGTCCATCACCACCAGGCAGGCCCCGGCGTCGCCGCAGGCCTCCAGTTCCATGGCGGCGGCCAGCAACGAGGCTTCCGGGCTCGTTTTCGGACAACGGGAGAGTGGGACCATGAGGTCCTTGACCTGTGTCGTTCGCATGTATGCCTCCAGGGCTGATTGGAATGTGCGGGCTGAGTCCGGCCTGAGCGCCCCACCGCTCCGGCGCGGACATCCTCCGGGTGTGGGCCGGAGGTTTGTGCCAAATGGCACAATCTTCTCTGCTAAGAGCAAGGACCGGGCCAACGTGAAACATCCCGGAGATGGGCCAAATGCTTAGAGTCATTCAACGAAGACTTTAAGGGAAGAAACAAAATGAAACGCCAGTCTGTTTCAACGTGAAACGCGTGGAACGTTTTGAAACGTTACTCGCGAGGGATGGAACGTGCGGGGGAGAACGCCGCTGGCGCTACATGGGCTCAGGGCGCCGAATCAGAGGGACCGGCCAACCTGACGCGGAGCTCACTCCGAGAATAGTCGGCCCCAACAAACCGGCATAACATAGGAATGTACTGCAGTAGACGCCTGCCGGGCACGCAAGGGAGGGGCTGGACAGGCCGCCAGGACGCCTCTCGGGGGCGTTTCAGCCGGACGCGGCAGGCGCGAGCAGAATGTCTCCCGGGGAGAGGGCCCCCGTGGCGAAGGCCTCCAGGGCGCTGTCGGCCGGGGCGATCACGCCGTCCAGGACCGCCAGGCCTTTCCAGGTGAGGAACTGATGGAACTCCTCCTCGATGCCACCGCAGATGACCGCGTGGACCTGTTCGGCCAGCACCAGGCGGCAGACCTCCTCGGCTGCCGGTTCGGCCAGCACCAGGGTCTTGCGCGAGAGGATGCGCCCGTCCTCGTCCAGGTCGGCCAGGAAGACCTCCTGACAGGTGTCGAAGCGGGGGGCCACGTCGGAGTCGGCGACGGTGATGAGCACCCTGCGGATCATGGCGAGCCTCCGTTACGGCCGACGGGAACGGCCGGGGCCGCGCCCGGAAGAGTGAGGGCGAGGGGGCCGGCCGGTCTCACGGCAGGCTCCATTCCCGGTCCAGGCCGAGCTTCTTGATCTTGCGCCACAGGGTGGCCCGGCCGAGCCCGAGGAGCCTGGCCGCCTCCTGCTTGCGCCCGCCGGCCTTGCTCAGGGCGGCCAGGATGCGCCCGCGTTCCAGGTCGTCGATGCCGGACAGGCCCGTCCTCGCATCCCCGACGCGCAGCGGCACGCCCTGGACGGATTGGGTCCCGGAGGACGGCGGCGGAAACGAAAGCGGCTGAGGCGGGGCGTCGAGGAGATAGCGCGGCAGGTCGACTGTTTCGATCTCGGGCGTACGGGCCAGGGTGCAGCCGTATTCGATGATGTTGCGCAGCTCGCGCACGTTGCCGGGGAACGTGTAGCGGGTCAACAGCTCCAGGGCCTCGGCGGAGAGCCCCTTGAGGCGCTTGTCCAGCCTGCGCGCGAAGTGCTGGAGGAAGTGGTCGATGAGCAGGCGCACGTCGCCCCCGCGATCGCGCAGCGGGGGCAGATGTATCCGGATGACGTTGAGCCTGAACAGCAGGTCTTTGCGGAAGCGGCCCTGTCGGACCATCTCCTCCAGGTCCAGGTGCGTGGCGGCGATCAGGCGCACGTCAGCCGCAAAACCCTTGGTGCCGCCTAGGGGGTAGATGATGCGGTCGTCCAGGAAGGTGAGCAGTTTCACCTGAAGCAAAAGGGGCAAGTCGCCTATCTCGGTGAGAAAGAGGGTTCCGCCGTGCGCCAACTGGATTCGCCCCGGCTTGTCCTCCACCGCGCCGGTGAAGGCCCCCTTCTTGTGGCCGAAGAGCTCCGACTCCAGAAGGTTCTCCGGAAGCGCCCCGCAGTTGACTTTGACGAAAGGCCCCTTGGCGCGTTTGGAAGCGTTGTGGATGCCCTCGGCCACCACGTCCTTGCCGGTGCCCGTCTCGCCGGTGATGAGCAGCGAGGCGTCGGTCTGGGCGATGGCGGGCAGTGTGGCGAAGACCTGCTCCATCTCGGGGGAGCGCCCGATGATCTGGCCGAAACGGAAGCCCTCTCGGCCCACGTCGGCGGCGTGACCGGAGAATCGCATGTCCTCGAACGTCTCCAGATGGAAGGCGATCTTCCCACGCCTGTCGCTGACGCTGGAGAACGCCCCCGAGACAGGGATTCGCTGGCGGTCGCAGGTGACGATGTCACCCTCGTAATGCTCCAGCTTGGCGCTGCGCTTGGCCTTGACGGCCGGACAGGCGGTCAGGCAGCGGTCGAGCCGCAGGACGTTGGCGCAAGGCAGCCCGAGAGCCTTTTCCCGGGCGAACCCCGTGAGCGATTCCATCACGCGGTTCATGAACAAGATGCGCCTGTCCTGGCTGATGGCCGCCACCCCCAGGGGCAGGGCGTCCAGTAGCGAGAAGAGTTCGACGTTGTGCTCGGTTTTTCCGCTCATGCGCAGAGGAGATTCACACACTTGCAGTGCAAGGGCAATAATTCAAACAGGCGCGGGAAGGCTCGGGCCGGAGAAGAAAATCCTGATATTCCCGAATGGGAACCTATGAAAATGACGCAACAAATCTTCTAGGTCCATCACTTGGGTGGAGACAGACTCGCAAGTCCAGTGATCGAGAGCGTCGCAGGAAAGGATGGCGGTTACGGGAAGGCCGTGATCGTTTATCGCCAGGGTGAGGCTTTTGTGTCCAAGTGGCCGGAGCATATAAGAAATAATCGGCTGCTTGGAGATGGCTGGGTTGGTCGGGCTGCCAATTCAGTTGCTGCGTCCCCCCTGGTCTTGGTGATTTGTGGAGTGGTAAGGGAGAGGGACACCAGTCAACATGGTGATGTCACCTCTTTTCTGCACTTTTTGCCGCGTTTTGCCGGATGACGGGTGACATCGCCCTAGATAAGCTGTTTGATTTTGAATGGTTATCGGGGCGGCACCCATTCATGGCATTCAAGAGGTCGTCGGTTCGATTCCGTCCAGCTCCACCACACATTTCAAGGGGTTAGATCGCAAGGTCTAACCCCTTCTGCTTTCTGGTCAACCTCCTGGTCAACATTTCATTTTCCCCTGAACCATCGTCCCGCCTACTCTCCGAGCCTCGGAAGTCGCTCGATAGCCCGCCTCTTCGATCCTGCAAGGGCATGTCCGTACTGGTCCAGAGTCATGCGGGTTGAGGCATGGCCCATGAGTTGGGACACCGCCACCGGGTCACTGCCCTGGTACAGCAGGGTCGAACAGAACAGGTGCCTGACGTCGTAGCTGATCACCGAGTCGTCGATGCCAGCCCTCCTACAAGCGCCCCTGAACCCATTTTTCAGGGACTTGATGGGTCGGCCTCGGTATTCGACCAGAAAGTCGCTCTGGGCTGATTTCTGGGCCTCCCGCATGCGCTCCATGAACTCCGGGTTGACCGGGATGGTGCGCCATTTGTTGGTCTTGGGGGCGAACACCTGACCTGCCGGGTTTCTTCGGACCACTCAATTCTTGAGGGTGGCCCCCTGGTT
>NZ_JBZVFJ010000118.1:0-12679 GCF_058402725.1 Fundidesulfovibrio sp.
CCACGGCCGCGAAGAATCCCGCGCGCCCCAGACGCCCCCCCAGGCTCACACCGCCGCCCAGCACGATGCGCGCGGGCGAGAGCGTGAGCGTGATCCCAGCCAGAGCCGTCCCCGTGTAGGCGGCCGCGAGCCCCCATGCGGGGTGGTCCGCCGGGAGGTCCGCCGCGTCCAGGCCCGTGCGCGCCCGGATGGCTGGTCCGCCGCACAGGCCCTCCCAGCAGTCGCCGTGGAAGGGGCACACTCCGGGGAAATCGTCGCCGGGCAGGCGCGGTAGGCGCACGTGCCCCATCTCCGGATGCGTGAGCCCGTGCGCGACGCGTCCGCCGCACACGGCCCCGCCGCCGATGCCCGTGCCCATGGTCACGTAGACGAAATCCTCCAGGCCCCGGGCCGCGCCCCAAGCCCCCTCGCCCAGGGCCGCGCCGCCCACGTCGGTCTCGAAGCCCGTGGGGACGCCGGGAAAGTGCGCCCGCAGGCTCCCCAGCAGGTCGAACCCGGACCAGCCCGGCTTGGGCGTGGCAAGCACATGGCCGAAATCCGGGGCGCGCGGGTCCAGGCGCACGGGACCGAAGGAGACAACCCCCAGGCCCGCCACGGGAGCGCCGTGGGCGGCCTCGCGCCCGCGCAGCCACGCGACGGCGCGGGCCACGGCCGCGTGGGGGTCGTCCCCGGCGGGGGTCTCGAAGCGGTCGGGGGGTGGAAGGGGGGCGTAGCCGCCCCGGGCCACGGCACAGACGATCTTGGTGCCCCCGGTCTCCAGCCCGGCCAGCAGGGGGGCCGCGTCGGCGTTTCGCTCGCTGTTCATGAGCCAGCGGTAGTTCGTGCCTCGAGGCGTGTCAATTTCGCGCGCATGCTTTCCATGCGCGTCCCGCTGTGGTAGCGCCTTGGGCCACACATCCGAATCTGACCGTACCCGGAGGCCCCATGCCCGACGTGTTCGATCCCATCCAGGCAGGCGCTCTGACCCTCCCCAACCGCTTCCTGCGCTCCGCCACATGGGAAGGCCTGGCCGCGCCCGATGGCTCGGCCACCCCCGAACTGGCCGAATGCATGGCCGCGCTGGCCCGTGGCCAGGTGGGGCTGGTGATCAGCGGCCACGCCTTCGTCACCCCCGAGGGCCGCGCAGGCCTGCGCCAGCTGGGCGCATACGACGACGCCCTCCTGCCGGGCCTCACCTCCCTGGCCCGGGCCGTGCACGAGGCCGGGGGGCTCTGCGCCCTGCAGATCGCCCATGCGGGGGACCAGGGCAACTCCGCCCTCTCCGGCCTGGAGGCCGTGGGCCCCTCCGACGTGGAGCGCCCCGGAACGCTGCCCTGCCGCGCCCTGGACCGCGAGGGCATGGAACGCCTGACAAGGGCCTTCGTCCAGGCCGCCCTGCGCGCCCGCACGGCCGGATTCGACGCCGTGCAGCTCCACGCTGCCCACGGCTACCTGCTCTCGCAGTTCCTCTCGCCTGCCTGGAACCGCCGCGACGACGCCTACGGAGGCTCGCCCGCCAAGAGGGCGCGCTTTCCCCTGGAGGTGGCGCGCGCCGTGCGCAAGGCCCTCGGGCCGGACTACCCTCTGTTGGTGAAGCTCAACGCCGGGGACTTCGTGGAGGGCGGCCCCGCACCCGAGGACATGGTGCGGGCCGCCCTGCGCTTCGAAGAGGCGGGCGTGGACGCGGTGGAGCTCTCGGGCGGCTGCCGCCAGGCCGGGGAGGCCTTCATGCCCGCGCGCAAGGGGCGCATCCGCTCCCAGGAGGAGGAGGCCTACCACCGCCGCACGGCGAAGCACGCGAAGGAACGCGGGCTCAAGATCCCCCTCTTCCTGGTGGGGGGCATCCGCAGCTTCGAGGTGGCCCGGGGCCTGGTGGCCTCGGGCACGGCCGACGGCGTGAGCCTGTGCCGCCCGCTCGTCTGTGAGCCGGACCTGGTGAAGCGCTGGCGCGAGGGCGACCTGCGCCCCGCCCTGTGCGTCTCGGACAACGCCTGCTACGGCCCAGGATTCGCGGGAGAGGGCATCCGCTGCGTCACCTTCGAGAAGCGGCGCGCCCGGGCGAGCTAGACCGCCGGCCCCGGAGGAGCGATGCCTCCAGCCCGCTCGCGACACTCTCCGGCACGGTGCGGCATGGTGCGGCACGGTGCGGCAAAGCGAAACCCTCGCGCGGCTCCCGCGCGAGGGTTGCTCTTTTGCCGCGAGGCAACGCCGGGGCCCCCCGGCCGGCGCTAGGCGTACTCGCGCCGGTTCAAGCCCAGCATGCAGAACACCTCGTAGGTGATGCTGCCCCACCAGCCCGCCAGCTCCTCGGCGCTTACGCGGCCCTCGCCCTCGCCGCCCAGGAGCCAGGCGTCGCCGCCCGGGGCCACGCCCTCGATGCCGCTCACGTCCACGGCGGTCATCTGCATGCACACGCGCCCCAGCACCGGCGCGCGCCGCCCGTTCACGCACAGGCCCGCCCTGCCCGAGAGGCCCCGGGAGTAGGCGTCGGCGTAGCCCGCCGCCGCGATAGCCACGGTCATGTCCTTCGTCGCGGTGTAGGTGCGCCCGTAGCTGATGGTCTGCCCGGCCTGGAGGGCGTGCACGGAGAGGATTTTCGTGCGCACCTGCATGGCCGTGCGCAGGCCCTCGCCCAGGTGGGCCAGGGGCGTGCCGTGGAAGGGGTTCGTGCCGTAGAGGGCGACGCCCGCGCGCTGGAAATCCAGGTGCAGCTCCGGGTGGGCCAGGATGCCCGCCGAGTTGGCGATGCTGGCCCTGGGCCGGATGCCCCGGGCGGCCAGGGTCTCGCGCACGGCCGCGAACTCGCGCCCCTGCTCGCGGGCGTAGTCGTGCGCGGCGGGGTCGTCGGCCGTGGCCAGGTGGGAGCAGACGTAGGCGGCCTTCACGCCCGGCAGAGCCTCCAGGCGCTGGGCCAGGGCCGGAACGTCGGCCAGGGTGAAGCCCAGGCGGCGCATGCCGGTGTCGAACTTGAGGGCCACCTCCAGGGGCGCGCCGGGCTGGGCGGCCAGCAGGTCCAGCTGCTCGAAGCAGTGCAGGAAGGGCACGATGCGCGCCTCGCGCGCCAGGCGCACGTCGGCTTGGTCCACGGGGCCAAGCAGGGCCAGGACGTTGCGGGCGTGGCCCGAGGCGCGCAGGGCCTGGGCCTCCTCCACCGTGCCCACGGCGAAGGTCTCCGCGCCCTCCTGGGCCAGCACCTGGGCCACCTGGGCGAGCCCGTGGCCGTAGGCGTCGGCCTTGACCACCGGCACCGCGTTGCCGGACCTGGCGTTCAAGAGTTTGTAATTGTGGACGATATCGGCCAGGTCGATGACGGCCGTCACTTTGTTCCAGGGAATGGCCATGTGCGCTCCATTGCCGGTGGCTTCGCCTTGGGGTAGAGGCCGGGGATGGTATCGTATCGCAGCATCCGTGTCCTGCCCCCACACCTTCAGAACCAGATCGCCGCGGGGGAAGTGGTAGAGCGGCCTTCGAGCGTCGTCAAGGAACTGGTGGAGAACAGCCTGGACGCCGGGGCCGCGCGCGTGCACGTGGCTCTGGAAGGCGGCGGCGCGGGGCTCATCCTCGTGCAGGACGACGGCCGGGGCATGGACGCGGGCGAGTTGCGCCTGGCGCTCACCCGCCACGCCACCAGCAAGCTTTCGGCCCTGGAGGATCTGGACGCCATCGCCACCTACGGCTTCCGGGGCGAGGCCCTGCCCTCCATCGCCTCGGTCTCGCGGCTGCGCGTGGCCTCCAAGAGCCAGGACAGCCCGGACGCAGTGTTCCTGGACGTGGCCTTCGGCGAGATCGTGGAGGAAGGCCCGGCCGCGCTCACCCAGGGCACGCGCATCGAGGTGCGTGAACTCTTCGGCAACGTGCCCGCCCGGCTCAAGTTCCTCAAGTCCGTGGCCACGGAGACCAGGCGCTGCCAGGAGGTGCTCGAGCGCGTGGCCCTGGCGCGCCTGGACGTGGGCTTCAAGTATTCGGTGGACCAGCGCTCCGCGTTGCGCTTCGTGGCCGGGCAGGATCTGGCCGCGCGCCTGGCCGTGGTCTGGCCCCCGGCCCTTGCCCAGGCCCTGCTCCCCGTGGAGGGCGAGATGCACGGCATGCGCGTGACGGGCTTCGCCGCCCTGCCCCACGCCGGACAGGCCCGCACGGACCGCATGCTCTTCTACGTGAACTCCCGCCCCGTGCAGGACCGCGTGCTCCTGCGCGCCGCGCGCGAGGCCTACAAGGGCCGCATGCTCTCCCGGGAATACCCGGCCCTGGCGCTCTTCCTGGAGGCCGGACCGGGCGAGGTGGACGTGAACGTGCACCCTGCCAAGACCGAGGTGCGCTTCCGCGACGAGGGCCTGGCCTTCACCCTGGTGCGCCAGGCCCTGGCCCGCGCCCTGGACCTGGGCGCGCCCTCGGCCCGCATGACCGCCGTTTTGGACCGCAACGCGCCCTCTATCGCCCCGGAGACCAAGTTCGGCACCTACCGCGACTACCTCCATGAGGTGGCCCGCGAAGCCGGGCGGGACGCGGCGGACATGGAGCGGGAGCCACCGGCCCGCGCGGGACACGACACGGCCCCCCTGGAGGGCTCCCAGAGCGAAGCCCCCTGGCGGCCCCAGGGCGGACCGGCCCCCGGCGGGACGGAGCGCCACCGCGAGCCCCCTGCCCTCTCGGGCCAGGCATGGCGCGAATCCCTGGCCGTGCGCGAGCACGGCGCGGACTATCTTGCGGGACGTCCTGCCGCCTCCGGCGGTTTCGCCGGGGACCCCTCAGTATCCGACGGTTCCCGGGACAGCCCGGCCGCCTCCGGCGGTTTCGGACCCCGCCTCGCCCAGGACCGCCCCTCGGACCCGGACGGCCCCGCGCGGCGCGCCTCGTCCGGCGAGGCCTCCGAAGGGCGCGGCGGACTCTCCTCATGGCTGCCCTGGGGGCGACGCGGCGGGGAGCCCCCTGCCGCCGCCTCAACGCAGCCCCACTCCGGGGCGCGGCAGGGGCCGGAGCAGGCCCCCCGACAGCCGGGACGCACGGCCAAGGGGGTGGAATACCTGGGCCAGGTAGCCGACACCTACCTGGTGCTGCGCCTGGGGCGCAAAGGGCTCACACTCCTGGACCAGCACGCGGCCCACGAGCGGGTGCTCTTCTCGCAGCTCAAGGCCGCCCAGAGCCGGGGCGAGTCGCGCCCGCTGGCCGTTGGCTTCGAGATGAGCCTGCACCCCTCCGAGGCCCGCCGCCTGGAGTCACTCTGGAAGGACCTCGCGGCCCTGGGCTTCCAGATGCGCGCGGACCGCCCCGGCGTGGTGGGCGTGCGCGGCGTGCCCCCGCTGCTGAACGCGGGCCAGGCCAAGGAGTTTCTGCGCGACGTGCTCTCGGGCAAGGCGCGCACCATGGAGGACCTCTGGGCCGTGATGAGCTGCAAGGCGGCGGTGAAGGCCGGGGACGCCCTGGCCGAGCACGAGGCGCTCTCCCTTGTGGAGGCCTGGAGCGCCGCCAGGGACCGCGACCACTGCCCCCACGGCCGACCCGTGGCCGTGCACTGGGACGTGAAGGACCTGGAAAAGCTCTTCAAGCGGGGGAAGTAGGCGTCAGCCCCGGCCTCAGGGACGCATCAGGCCGCCCGGCGCAGCCAGGAAACCAGCTTGCGGAACACCAGCCCGGCCCGCCCCGCGAAGGGAAGGCCAAGCAGCCCCCGGATCAGGACCAGGAAGGGGCGCTTGGTGCACAGGCGGCACAGCCAGCCGTACCTGTTGCGCATGGCCATGTAGTACACGAACACGAGGAAACTGGAGACCGTGATGTTCTTGAGCTCGTTGTAGTGCGAGGTCAAGAGCACCTTTTCCACGTAATCCCCGTCGATGATTCCATCCGCAAGGGCGCGACGGTAGAGTTCCGTGCCGGGGTAGAACTTCAGGTGGAAGACGTTCAGGGAGACCTTGCCGCCCAACGGATCGCCGCCGAGCCTGGCGCCGAGGGCCATGAAGAACTCCACGTTGCGGCAGAGATCGTCCAGTCGTTCGTAGGGGTTGTCCAGGATCATGTCCAGATTCACGCGGTGCCCGTACTCCAGGCATGTGGCGATCTTCCCGATGATGGACGGGCCGTTGAAGGGCCGCTCGTAGACTTCCCTGTTCATGCGTTCGCTGGCGCCCTGCAGCCCGAAGCGGATGTGGTCCACGGCGATGTCCGCGTCCCTGATTGCGTCCAGTTTCTCCTTTGAGAGCGACGTGAACGTGCTGGAGAGCTCCCAGATCGGCAACCCCACCTCCCGCCCGTAACGCTCCATGAACGCGCGGAATTCGGCCAGGGGGACGCTCATGATGTCGTCGTCCAGGAAATAGACCTTGTCCAGCCCCGGAACGGCCTGGCGCGCGCGCTCCAGCTCTTCGAGCACCAGGGCCGTGGCGCGTTTGCGCACGGTCTTTCCCAACCCCCGGTAGCGCATGTTGAAGGCGTTGTTGCAGCAGAAGGTGCACCGGAAGGGGCAGCCCCTGGTCATCATCAGCCGATACCCCTTGTCGAGGCATTCTTCCCTGAAGAATTCCGGACGCTTGGCCAACTCGAAACACTCGGACTCCGACAGGATGTAGGTCTCCTTGAGGTCCAGCTCCGGCACGGGGAGCAGGTCCACGTCGAACAGGGGGGCCAGGGGGTTGCAGTGCCTTCCGCCCTGGGGGTCGCGGTATCCCAGGTTGGGAAGCGATGTCCTGTCCGCGCTGGTGAGGAATCCGTGGAGCAGGTGTTCCCCTTCGCCCAGACAGACGTAGTCGGCGAAGTCCAGAAACAGGTCGGGGGTCATCACCACGGGCGCACCGCCCAGGATCACATCCCCCGGGAACGCCCCGCGCAGGTGCTCGCAGACCTGGCGCGCCCGGGCGAGCGAATGGATGGAAATGAGCGAAACGCCCACCACATCGAAGCCCTGCACCAGACCGGAGAGCTGGTCCAACTGACCGGCGGTCAGCAACGAATACTGGTTCTTCTCCGTATGGAAGGCATGGACGACGCGAACGCGATGCCCCTTGAAGCGCAGGTAGCCGTCCAGGGATCTGAGGCCGAATGCAAAATGGCTGGACGTGAAGGTGACGAGTGCGATGGATCCCATTCGTGAGCCCCTGATGATTTCGGCGTGCTCTACAGGAAGGGGTCCTCCGCCAGCAAGTGGTTTCGCACGTAGTCCCGCACGCCCTCCTCCAGGGAGGCGAAGGGCCTGCGGTAGCCCGCCGCGCGCAGTCGGTCCACGGGGGCCTGGGTGTAGTACTGGTAGCGGTCGCGGATCTGCCCGGGGATGTCCACGTACTCGATGCGCGGGGGCGCGCCCATGGCCTCGAACACGGCCAGGGCCAGGTCGGTGAAGCTGCGCGCCGCGCCCGTGCCCACGTTGAACACGCCGTTGGCCTCGGGGTGCTCCAGAAGCCAGGCCACCACCTCTGCGCAGTCCTTCACGGAGACGAAATCGCGCAGCTGACCGCCGTCGGCGTACTCGGGCCGGTGGGAGCGGAAGAGCCGCACGCCGCCGCAGTCCCGGATCTGCTCGAAGGATTTGCAGGCCACGCTGCGCATGTCGCCCTTGTGGTATTCGTTGGGGCCGTAGACGTTGAAGAACTTCAGGCTGGCGATGGAGGCCAGCCAGCCGTTTTCGCGCGCGGCCAGATCGAAGCGGTGCTTGGAGTAGCCGTACATGTTCAGGGGGCGCAGGCGGTCCAGGCCCTCGGGGCCGTCCTCGAAGCCCCGCGAGCCGTCGCCGTAGGTGGCGGCGCTGGAGGCCGTGACGAAGCGCGCTCCGTGCTCCAGGCAGAAGCGGCAGAGCTCCGTGGTGTAGCGGGTGTTGTTCTCGTAGAGGAAGTCCGCGTCGCGCTCGGTGGTGGCCGAGCAGGCCCCCATGTGCACCACGGCCGTGACGCCGAAGGGGTCGCCCCCCTGGCGGACGCGGCGCAGGAAGTCGTCCTTGTGCAGGAAGTCCGCGTAGGAGCGGTTCACCAGGTTGCGCCACTTCTCGCCCGAGCCCAGGGAGTCCACCACCAGGATGTCCTTTCGCCCCGCCTCGTTGAGCTTCCAGATGACCGCGCTGCCGAGAAACCCGGCTCCGCCCGTGACCACAAGCATGGCCCCTCCCGCATGCAAATCGCCGTTTTCACCGGACTAAATCAGCCGCCGGACCAAGGCAACCGTTTTGCCTTGGCATAGCCTCGTGAATTAGGGTACAAGTTGCCGTACCACCACACCCAATTTCCCGAGAGGCTGCCTCATATGTCGATCTTCAACGAATTCGATCTCGCGCTCAAGGCCATCTACCAGCAAGCCGTGGAGGACGAACGGCTCATCCAGAACCCCGGTGCGCAACGGCTCAAGCGCATCAGCCTGGAGGAGCCCGAGGTCGTCGAGACGCTCTACGGCAACGTCGTGGCCCGCACCGAACCCGCCTCCCGCGCCAAGCCCCACACCCGCAACAACATCGACTCCCCCTTCAACCAGTCCGAGTTCACCCTCCTGGCCCAGGCCCGCAAGGCCCTGGCCGGACAGCAACTCATCTGCATCGACGTGCTCGTGCGCCAGGACGACGAGCAGGCCGTCACGGCCCGGCTCATGGTGCCGCGACGCTTCGCCCACATCGCCTACGGCGGGGCCAAGCTCTTCGGCCCCCTTGTGAAGGACGTGACGGACCCCACCTACCAGGTGGTCTTTTTTCACGACGAGGCCTGGAAGGACAACGCCGGCAAGCCCCTGGCCGAAAAGGACATCACCATCCGCCTCATCCACTCCGACAACGGCCGCATGATCAAGATCGTGCGCAACTCCAGCTATCTGGGCGAGTGGAAGAAGGGCGTCTTCGCGGGCGAGTCCTGGCGCGCCAAGGTGGCCAAGGAGGGCATCTTCCTCCACTCCGGATGCCGCCGCGACTGCCTGGAGATGGCCCACGGCGGCATGGAAACCCAGACCTCGCTCTTCGTGGCCCTCTCGGCCAACGGCAAGACCTCGCTCACCTGCCGCGTGCTGGCCCGCAACATCGGCGAGGAATCCTGGCTGATCCAGGACGACGGCGGCATCCTCAAGCGCGACGGCTCCTTCCACGGCTTCGAGCAGGGCGGCATCTACGCCAAGACCGACGGCCTCACCCCCTCGGAGCAGATCGAGACCTACTACGGAGCGCTCAAACCCGACACCTACCTGGAGAACGTCCACGTGGAGCCCGAGGGCGCGCTGGACTTCTTCAACATCCAGCGCACCTCCAACGGCCGCGCGGTCATCGAGCGGCGCGACTTCATGCACGCCCACCGCTCCATCGTGGCCCCCGAGATCGACAACATCTTCCTCATCACGCGCGGGCCCACCATCCCCGCCGTGGCCCGGCTCTCCCACTGGCAGGCCACCGCGCTCATGGTGCTGGGCCAGTCCATGGAGTCCTCCGCGGGCGATCCCTCCCAGGCCGGGGCCATCAAGAACGTCTTCTTCTACGACCCCTTCCTGGCCGGAAACCGCGTGGAACACGCCCACCTCTTCCACGACATCCTGCGCTGGAACCCGCACATCAACTGCTACCTGCTCAACACCGGCGGCGTGGGCGAGGGCGAGCACCACCGCAAGATCACCCTCCTGGACACCGTGAACATCCTGGAGGCCGTGCTGCGCCGCTCCCTGGAGGACTGGGAGGCCAACGAGGCCACCGGATACCTGGTGCCCCGCGCCGTGCGCGGCGTGGACTCCATCGTCTTCCACCCCGAGAAGCTCTTCCCCAGGCAGGACTTCGAGGAACGCCAGGCCGCGCTCTACGCCAAGCGCCGGGAGATCCTGGAATCCTACCCCGGGCTGGACCGGGCCATCGTCAACTCGCTCAAGAAGTAGGGAACAGGGCCGGACGCACGGGCGTCCGGCCCCCCCCGCGCCACGGCGCGGCCTCCCGGGACCGCCCCGGAACCTGAGCCCGTTGCATCCCTCCCCGGCCGGGGGTATGTCCCCCCGCATGAAACGCACGCACCCGCCCCGCCAGGCGTTCCGCATCCCAGCCTCCGCCCTTGTCCTGGCGCTGGCCCTGGCCTTCTCCGGCCTGAACGTCGCGCCCGCCCAGGCCCAGGCCCCGGACCTCACGGCCCGGGCCGACCGGCTCCTGGGCATCGCCTACCGCGTGGACGGCGTGCTCGACGAGAAGGGCCGCTGGACCACCTTCGAGCACCCCGAGAAAACCTTCGACTCCCCCGGGCTCAACTGCTCGGGCCTGGAGTTCGCGCTCCTGCGCCTGCTGGTCCCCTCCGGCCCCCCGGCGAGCCTGGCCGGGCGCGACCGCCAGGGCGACTCCGGCCCGGGCGCGCCCATGGGCCAGGACTGGGACTACGGCTTCGACCTTACCCTCAACCTCACCGAGGGCATGAACCGCCGCTGGCTCCTGCCCGAGCCGCGCGCCGTGTCCGGCGCCGACACCGGCCGGGAAATGCTGGGCTTCCCCCTCTCCGACGAGGCCGTCTGGCGCAGGGCGCTCGCCCAGGTGAAGCCCGGCCAGGCCTGCCTGGTGAGCTTCAGCCAGACCGGACGGCGCAAGGGCTACACCCTCCAGCACTACCACGTGGGCGTGGTGCTGCCCGACGCCTCGGGCGGGCGCTGGCTCTACCAGTCCACGCCCAATTCCGGCGTGACGAAGACCAACCTGGCCGATCCGGCGGGCATGCGGCGCTTCCAGGCCTCCTTCGCGGGCAAGGACCGGCGCGTGCTGCTGCTCTCGGCCGACCTGCTCCCGGCCCGCTGAGCGCGGCCCGCTCCGGAGCCCCATCCGGGCGTTGCCCGGCCGGGCCAAACAGGCTACACCCCCTCACCGACATCGACCGCACAAGGAGCACGGCCGTGGGCAAGGAAAAAACGACCCTGGAGACCATCAAGACCCAGCCCGAGTTCGACCTGGAATACTACATGGAGATCAGCGGGCTCATGCGCATCACGCAGGACCTGGCCGAACTCCTGGAGCACTACTGGAACGCCTGGGAAAAGCAGATCAAGGCCTACCGCATGGAGCCCTCGGCCAAGGACGCCGACGACGGCTTCCTGCTGGTCTACCTGGACGAGGACACCGAGAATCAGGTGCAGAAGGCCTTCGAGGACAACCACCACCACGGCTTCGCCTTCCACCACCTGGCCATCACCCTGGTGATGTGCGCGGCCCAGAGCGTGATGCCCGAGCTGATCGGCGGGTGCATGCCCATGCCCACCCCCAGCCGCGAGGCCAAGAAGAAGTTCAAGAAGCTGGGGCTGGTCTGGGACGAAAAGGGCGCCATGAACCGCACCTACGCCGTGCTCACCAGCTACCCCTACAAGGGCGGCTGCGAAGACTGCCACATCTGCGGCTCCTGCCCCTCCAGCCAGATGCGCGAGATCGGGCGCATGGAAGACTAGTCCCGGCGCAAGCCCGGGCTCCATCGCAAGCGAAGCGCCTCCGTGCCCCGGCACGGAGGCGTTTTTCTTCGCGGGCCGCGCCCCTGCCCCCCCATCGCCGCGCCGGATGCGGCCCGGCCCCTCCAATCGGGACAAACGATTTGTCCAACATCCCGCCAAGCCTGTAATCCTGCCTTTCGACCTCCGGATCGTCCGGCGGTCCCGCACGGCCGGTCCGCCGAGAGCGAGGCTCCATGCGTCCGCCGCATCCCGACCACTGGTCCTTCGACGACGAATTCGACGGCGGCGAGGAGACCTGCGGCCGCGTGATCATCAACCTGCACACCTATGTGAAGCCCCTGCCCCCCGGCACGCGCCTGCTCCTCGTCTCCGAGGACCCGGCCGCCCCCGTGGAGTTCCCGGCATGGTGCAGGATGACCCGCAACGCCCTGCTGGAAACGGCCCACCCCTACTACCTCATCGAACTCAAACCGGCACTCAAGGAGAACAAGCATGGCTGACACCTTCTGCGTCACCATCACCCACTGCCGCACCGACGGCGACAAGGCCACCCTCGGCTTCGTGGTGGCCAACGCCGCCCTGGGCAGCGAAAAGGACACCATGGTCTTCCTCTCCACCGACGGCGTCTATTGCGCCGTGAAGGGCGAGGCCGAGAAGATCGACGAGGGAGCGCCCTTCGCGCCTCTCAAGGAGCTGATCGGCAAGTTCGTCAAGGCGGGCGGCAAGATCTTCGTGTGCACCCCCTGCCTGAAGAAGCGCGGCCTCTCCGAAGCCGACCTCATCGAGGGCGCGACCCCGGCCGGCGGCGCGGTGCTCGTGGAATGGCTCGCGGCCGGATCGCCCTGCGTGGCCTATTGACCCCACCCCGGGGCGCGGCAGGCCCGCCGCGCCCCGGACTGCCCAAAGGACGCCCATGACCAGCTTCGACGCCTTCACCCCGCCCGAGCCCGCCAGGGTCTTCGACGGCGGCGACCTGGACTGCGGATCGGGCCTGGCGCTCATGATCCGCGAACACATGCTCGCCGTGCCCGTGGGGCAGGTGCTGGAGATGGTCAGCCGCGAGCCCACCGTGGCCGACGACCTGCCCCCCTGGTGCCGCCTTTCCGGGCATCGATTCCTGGGCAGCCTGCCCGGCCCCTCCGGCGTGCGCTACTTCATGCGCCGGGGCATGCCCCCGGGGGCCTCGGGCGAACAGACCGAGCGCCAGGCCCTCGAAGAGGACAAGCGCCGCGCAAGGCAGTACCAGTGGCGGCTGCGCGTGCGCGGGGGCGAGGGCCAGACCAGCACGGTCTACTGCCGCAACTTCTCCTGGAAACTCGGCCAGCCCGCCAGCTTCGAGGAGCGCGACGCC